>NZ_AP025488.1:1500000-1687370 GCF_024347475.1 Vibrio fortis | reverse complement strand
GTACGGATAGATTATATCGCCGCACAAAAGCGACTTATCGAAGCTCAGGTATTGCAAGTTTCGCAACAAATAGAGCAAGCGCAGCATGTGGTAGCGGCCGAATCAAAAAAAGTGCTCAAAAAGCGTATTGATCGAGTCTATACCGTCGCTCAGAACATCTATTCATCGAATCAACACCTTTCTAATCCTGAGCTGAAAGCCATGATTCTCAACGAGATACGGCGCATGAGCTTTGCTAATAAGCAGAGCTATATCTACGTTTATGATATGCAAGGAACTACGTTGGTTCACCCTCTAGTGCCTGAGTTTGAAAGCGTCAATCAAATGAATGTCAGCAATAGTGAAGGGCATTTCGTGATTGCCGAACAAGTGGCGTTAATGCAAGAGACGACAAGCGCTTTCATGCGCTACAAGTTTAAGCGGCCTGGATATGGTGACCAAGAATTTGACAAATTGACACACATCCGTCGATTTGAGCCTTATGGGTGGTTTTTTGGTACTGGGGTGTACTTAGATGAGGTCAAAGAAACCAGCTATCAGCGTATCTTAAACATTCTGGCTAACGTTACCGTTGGCGAAAATGGCTATTTATTTGTTTTTGAAGAAAATGGAGACACTTTGCTTCGTCAGAATCAAATATTGACGGGCCAAGATCAAAACGCTTTTCTGGACGTTGGAGAGGACTTTAAAACTCAAGTATTGAACCAGTCTCAATCTGGTGGCTTTGTCGATTACATCACCGAAGATAGTGACGGTGTACTCGGACCAAAAACCAGCTTTGTTAAGCGAGTTGATGGCTGGGACTGGATCATTGGGACAGGTATCTATCTCAATAAAATTCAAACATCGATAGAGAAACGTAAGGAAGAGTTGCTCAATGAATCAAGAAATGAGTTTGGCTTGGTTCTTGTTTTCAGTGTATTGGCTACGCTAGTTTGTATTTTCTTGAGTGCATTGGTTAGCCGCAAAATCTCACTGCGTTTTACGCAAATGGAACAACGAATTTCAGATGATTTCAATCGCTTGAAAAACAGTAGGCGCCGTTTGCAGCATATGGCAAGGCATGATGCTTTGACTTCATTACCAAATCGTTCTGAACTCGAACATCAAGTGAGTCGAGCAATCGCAAAGTCTAAACTTCAAGGTAAGTTAGTGGCCGTTGTGTTTGTCGATTTGGATGACTTCAAACGCATTAATGACCAATATGGGCATAGTTATGGTGATGAGCTACTTAAGCAAATCAGTCAGCGTTTTGAACAGTGTTTGAGTGAGTCTGACATTGTATCTCGCTTTGGTGGCGATGAATTTGTTTTTTGCTTTCCTGAGTTGGATGAGTTAGCGCAAGCTGAAGCCAAAGTGAAACAGATACAGAGTGTATTTAAGACAGCCTTCAACTTGCATGGTGTTTCTATTAAGACTCAGTGCTCCGCGGGCGTTGCTATGTACCCATATGACGGCACTGAAGTTAATAACCTACTGACCAAAGCTGATATTGTGCTTTACAAGGCAAAAGACAGTAAAAAAGGTGAGTCGGTATTTTATGATGAGGTGATCAATAAACAGGTCATCTATGATTTCCGAGTGGAAGAGCAGCTTAAACTGGCGTTAGACCACCGAGAGATCAGCGTAGTGTATCAACCTCAAGTTGATTCTAAGACGCAAAAAGTGAAGGGTATCGAAGCTCTATGCCGCTGGAATAATAAGGAACTGGGTTTTGTATCACCCTTGGATTTCATTCCTGCTGCGGAGCGTCTTGGCGTGATTCAAGAACTGGGTGAGTATGTGCTTAAGCAGGCGTGCGAGGACACACTGAGGCTTATGCCAAATGGAGGTGAGGCGATTGGCGTTTCTGTTAACGTTTCTCCCAAACAGGTCCTTGATAGTGGCTTTGCCGAGCGTGTTAAGCATGTAGTGGCTTCTACGGGGCTTTGCGCCAGTCGTGTGACTCTTGAAATCACAGAGAACATCTTGATTAAAGACCTGCATGTTGTTGAACCCGTACTTAAACAACTTAGAGAATTGGGTTTCGGAATCTCGTTGGATGATTTCGGGACAGGGTTTTCTTCTTTGAACTACCTTAACTCTTTACCGGTCAGTGAGATTAAAATAGACCGTTCCTTCATCGGCAAATTGAACACCAGTCAACACAGCGCAACGCTAGTTCGAGCCATCATCGATATCGGCGCTGCTTGTCAGATGAAGGTCGTTGCTGAGGGGGTTGAAACCAACGAGCAGATGACCAAACTCCAACAGTACGAGTGCGATTTATTGCAAGGTTACTATTTTGACAAACCGTTATCGATGGAAGGCTTGATCGCAGCGTATTTTTCCGATTCAAAGGAGCGTGTTCGCGGCGATAACGAACACGCGTAGCTTTGTTGTTTAACTGTAGCTTTGTTGTCTAACTATAGCGATGTTGTCTGAGTATCGTTAAGTGTCTAACTGATGATGCTGTGAGCCTCGCAACTATTCAGTTGCACGCTGAGGGCGGCTATACAGGTAGCCTTGATGCAATTTGTAGCCGAGTTGACACAGAATGTATTGTTGCCTGCGTGTCTCGACGCCTTCGTAGATCATCGTCATATTGGAAAGGCGACCAATCTCTGAGATGTTGAGTAACACGCCTTGATGATATTCACCAGACTCAATGTCCTTCACGAAACAGCGATCCAGCTTAAGATAAGTCGGCGAGATCGCGCTAATGATTTCGATGTTATTATTCCCGGTACCAAAGTCGTCTAACGCAATTGTGATGCCCAGCTTCTTTATCGCTTTGATGTTATCGATAACTTCACCACCGTAACCTATGTTCGAATACTCAGTGATTTCAGCAACAAACTCGTTGGCTTCCATCGCGGCTAAGTGAGGTTTAAGTTTTTCAAAGTTAGCGCCTACTAACGTACTGGGACATATGTTCACTCCGTACTTGTCATGGCTGTTATTGCTCTTAGCCATTCGCACGGCCTCAATCATTAAAATTGTATGGAAGGTTAATAGGTTTGAACGTCGCATTGCGTTGATGAAATCTAAAACGCCAACAGAACGTACCCGAGAGAGCAATTCGTAATAAAGGACACTGTTGTCTTCTGTATTAATGATTGGCTCTTCCTTGAATGAGATTCTTCTCCAACGCATCATGTACACCATCCCTCCCCAAAGGCATCGATGGTAGAGTAAAACCGTAAGCAGTAGAGTCAGTGCTAGCCAGATCGGAGCGATGTTGTGACTGTAAAAGCTAATGGTCGCGCCGGTCGCCAGTGAGTGATCGTAAAGTGGTGGATGGTTTTCATTATTATGCAGGATGATGTTGCCATGTTTTTGAATGGATACAGAATCTACAAATAAAGGCATTAATGAGTTTTTGTATCGAGTTTCAATTGAGCGTTTTGGAATACGCACCGTAAGAAAGATGTCTTCACTTGGGAAAGAAAACCCAGAGTAGGTAAAATCTAAGCTGTCATAAAACTCACTGATGTTATCTGGATTGACGGCCTTAGAGCGCGTCGTCGAGATATAACAAGAACCTTCAGGTGTTGTCATTACGGCTGAATCTAGGTTGAGAGAGTGTCTTAACGCGTAGACAGCATCATCGTTGTTGCAGCCGAAGCTTTTGAGTTCTTCGGTGACAATCTTAGTGTTTTCACTGAATTGGTCGGCAATCTTGGTCGTATAAAGGATTTGGAAAAAGTAGATAACGAACAAGATTAATGAAGAAGCCGAGAGCACAATGATGGCGCTTTTGAACCATTCCTTATAATAGGTGCGTGCCATCAATGCCAATACAGTCGTGTAATTTGGTTTGAATTGGTTAATGTCCAATCTTGAGTTTTCTTGATTGGCTGTTGCTCTGTCTAAGTCAATGAAATAACCTACTTTATAAAGGTTAGAAATGAACTCACTCTTAGACTCGATATTCGCATTTTTCAATAAACGTCGGTATTTCTTCCTAACCGATGCGATGGTGTTTTTAAGAGCGTAAAGGCTGAACTCTTCATTAAAGTGTGATTTAAATGAATCTTCAACATCTCTAGCGGATTTAGGATTAGATATCGATGAATTGTCAATTAAGTATTTAATTACAAAGCTCTCCTTGCTATTCAGTGTTTCTTCAGAGATCTTGCCGTTGTTCTTTTTGATATATATTTTTTCTTCATTGTAAATTAATTGCAGTATTTCCTTTTCGCTATATATATTCAGAGAACAGTGCATAGCTTAACTCCTAAATGATAGTTGTTATAATTATTGTGTTAATAATCAATTATTCCTACTCATTTAGCCCGTCCTTCTCTGTCAATAGCGTCGAGTAAAAGTCACTATTTGTCTGAATACTTTGATATTAATCGCAGAATTTGGGCGGTAATGAGGGATTCTCGAGATGTTCATTCAAAAGTGGAATTTATAAATCAATCAAGGAGTTTTACAAGTTAGAAAGGGGATAAATCCATTTGTTTTGGTATTTATCCATTTGAGATTGACAAAATGTGGGTAGTTTTGTCCCAGTTAGATCTTTCTAAATTAGCTTTCTCTAATATTTTTGTTGTTTATTGGTTTGGTGTATTATATAGGCTAATTGTGAGCGGCGAGGTTACTGGGCTGTACAATAAATACATTTGTTGAAAACTACGTAGCGCAATCATTCACTAAGTAGCCATAAATATCATAAGAGCCACATGCATTTTAACCAAAAGAAGATGTGAGACAATATTATCACTTCGCCTATTAGTGACGGGGGATTGGTTATAAAATAATTAAAAATTGATTATATAATAGGTAGAGGTTATCAGCATAAAACGATGTGTTTATATTAATAACCATGCTTTGTCTTAGGCTTAATTTTGAGCGGAATGTGAGCAATTTTGGGGTGTGAAGATGATAGGAGAATAAATTTATATGTACTGTCAGTCCGTATCACCATTAATTTATTGCTCACCAATCTTTTTTTAACATGCGCTATCTAAAACAACGATTTGAGGTTCACGTTCAGGTTGATAGAGGACTTGGCAATAATCTCCTTTAGGTAAAAATGTGTATTTTGTTCCTTTAAAGTGAATTGCAGCGACAAGCTCTTCTTCATGTTCTGTATTGACGCCTTTATTTTGGATTTTGATATTGCGAACATAAAGAGGGTAGTCTTGATTTATGTCGTTTCCATCTTGGTCTTCTTTCGGTGGAATGTTCATCAGTTCACTAACAGAACTAATGTATGCGATTGGAAATGCATGGCAGACAGGGTAACCATATATTCTCGTATACGGTTCTTTGTATGCACATTCGTTTTCTACGCCCTCGATCATAGATTTTGCATAAACCATGTCGATACCGGTTTGTAAGTTAGCGGCAATCTCATGCATCTTGTTAGCACGTGCATCCGCTTGAATCTGCATAAACTTCATCATAGCTGTTGCTGCGATGACAGAGATGATGACCAAACAGACAATAAGTTCTAGGACAGTGAAACCGGATTTTTTGTACATAGTATCTCTGTTATAAGTTGCAATTGGACTGACTTTGGTGAACTAAAGCCCTTTAAACGCCGAGGTTAAACCAAGCGGCGTAGACAAAACAGGCGTCTATTCAACAGGCGAAGACCTTTATGTCACGGATTTTTCATAAAACTCAATAAAAACATAAGCTTAATGAAGGTGATGCTGGATTTGTACAATGTAAGCTTGTGTAAGCAGCTGGCTTTGTTAACTCATTGATATTATTAACTAAATAATCAGTGATAAGTCGGAGTTAAAAAATACTCTTCGACCTCATCTGGGTGAATTGGCTTGCCAAATAGGAAACCCTGGAAGTATTGATAACCACAATTAATGAGAAACTGTTTTTGACTCTCTGTCTCGACACCTTCGGCCACGACTTTGAGTTCCAACTTTTCACAGATAGCGTGTGTCGCTTTTACTATCGCTTTACTGCCCTGATGCGAACCGTGTACGAAGCTCTTGTCTAGTTTTACTGTGCTGATAGGCAGATCATGCAACATGGATAACGAGGAGTAACCAGTGCCAAAATCATCAAGATGTAACTCAACCCCGAGCGCTGCTATGTCGTAAAGCACCTGTTCTACCTCTCCATGTTTGAATATCATCGAAGATTCAGTGATCTCTAGTGCTACTTTGTTTGCAGGTAGTTGATAGAACTTGAGCATTGCGGACAGCTGATCTGAAAACGCTGAGTGGATCTGTTTGCCTGAGATGTTGATACTCAACGTCAGATCAGGACCGTATTTTTTGTGCCATTTAGCCAGTTGCTTAAGGGCCGCATTTAATACCCAGCGCCCAAGCGTTACGATTTGACCAGTCTCTTCAGCTAGGCTGATGAACTCTCGTGGAGCGATTTCACCAAGCTCATCATCTTTCCAACGGAGTAACGCCTCAAATCCTTTGATCTTATTGGTATCACTATGAATGATGGGTTGGTAATGCAACCTTAAATCGTCGTTCTCTATTGCTCCGGCAAGTCGATGTCGAATGTTGACCTTTCGATGCAGGGCTTTAGCAAGATCTGGGGTAAAAGTTTGGTATCGATTCCTGCCACTGGCCTTCGCCATGTGCATGGCCATTCCAGCTTGTTTTAGCAGTGATTCTTGATCCATTGCGTTGTCAGGGAAGTGTGCGGTCCCGATACTGCATCCAACCGATAGGGAACCGATTCCAGCAATGTGAAAGCTCTTATTGAGTGCGTTGATAATGCGAGAGCAAAGCAGAGGGATGTTTTGATTTCGACAGGTATGAGCAATGACAATGAACTCATCCCCCCCGAACCGGCCGATCATACAGCTATCGTCAACCAACTCTTTGAGTCTTATTCCCACTTGTTTAAGGAGTTGATCTCCAACATTGTGCCCATAGGTGTCGTTAACCAGCTTGAAACCATCGAGGTCGAGAAACATAAGCTCGAAAGGGGAGCGGTATTCAATGCTAGTGCCTAAAAGATTAGTGATCCCTCTACGATTATACAGTTCGGTCAAACAATCATGTTCAGCATTGTATTTGGCTAAAAGGAGGCGTTCTTTCTGGCGGGTGATACAGGTTAAATTGAGCAATAACTGATTTTTGTCGAACAACCACTTACCTTGAACATCGAAATAATGGGTTTTATCGTCAATCTTGCAACTGACTTCTTCCAAAATTTCTTGTCCACGCATGGCTGAAAAAAGCCACAGGTCAACCGTCTCGTCGTTGCCTAAGAAGTCGATCAACTGGCTGAATGGCTTTCCATAGCTTTGATAGAAAGCAGTATTAACACTTAATATGTCGCCAGTTTTATCGAACAGTAAAGATAGGTTAGAACCGTCTGAGCAAGCCAAGTCATGCTTTAAACTGTTTTCTTCAGCAACGACTTGTACCAGCATACCTGTTCGACCATCGGGAAGCGGTATACCTGAAAAATGACACAATGCCCGTTTTGCTATGTGTTTAGGCGTGAAGTTCCACCAGGTTTTAATGGTTTGATTGAGGTGGAACTGCCGCTGATACTCTTCGAGTGTCGCTTCAATAGCCTCTGACATCTCTTGTCCAAGGTTACGCAAAGTAAGCTCTTTTACTGAATCCGCTTCCCATAGTGGCAGCGCGCTACTATTTGCCCAAACGATCAATTTGTTGTCGATGTCGTAAACCCAGATAGGGCATTTTAGATGCTCGAATGGTAAATAATTTTGCATGTTCAAGGCTCAATGGATTCGGTGAAAAGGCATTAGCAAACGTGGGTTGTTGCTAAACAGTCTTTATATGCGATAGAGATATTGCAGAGTAATTCTTACTACACAATTAAAGGTTGAGTGAGCGAATCACTTTAGTGACATGGCCTTTATTGTCGACCTTGATGACATAACCTTTTTTGTCTTCAAAAATCTCACCATCAATGAGATGCCATTCACCCTGCTTTTCAACGATCTCTTTCGCGTAGTTTTGGTCAAACATCGAATCGTTTGGGTAGACGGTTTCGATCGCTTCAAATAGAAGTTGGGCTTGATCTTGGTTGGTTACTTGAAAGCCACTCTTGATACACAGTTGTAACTCTGGAAGAGGTTGGGTGGTATAAGGTTCGGTCATCGACCCTAGCACGCCGTCATGGGAATAAAATTGATAACGGCCAAAGCTACTTTCACTGCCATCTGGTGATCTCAGTACAGGGGTTGCACTATAGAACTGACAGTCAAATACCATTTTCTGAATGATGCTGCTCTGTTTAACAACGTTTACGTTCATCCAAGACAACACCTGTTTTTCGATCAGTTGAGACGTCTCGTCTGTTTGTTCTGCCATTGCTGAACCGAGAGAGAGTGAGCCAGTAACAAGTAATGTAGCAAAGTGTTTTTTGTTCATAGGTAAAACTATTTATGATTTTGATGAATGATTAATTGGTGTGGATATTAATCAATCAATGAGAATAAGAATACTGGCCTAATCGGATTGCAAGGTTGATTCCACTGTTGAAAATGCTGAGTAATCGTTTTCGTTACATTTGGCTTGTTCCGATCTAGGTTTTCTAACTAATATTTGCATTCAAGTTAGTAATATATTTGGTGTATAGGCGCTTGGTAGAATGAATGAACTTTTGGCTTGTTGTAAATGATCGTTATGTAAGGGAGGGTAAGAAAATAAAGGAGATGTAAGGTGATCAAGTTATTATGTTGTTTGTTTTATAGATAATGTTTAAAGAATACCTATAGGTGCGCAACAGAGTGCATCTATAGTTCAAGATCGTAAATATAGATGTACAGATATGAATAAATTGTTTTGCATACTGTAAAATGGTGAGTTCGGTTACAGTATTGATGATGTATTCTCAGTCTATATACTGCCCGCGCATTTATAAATACTGGTGATAGGAATGTCAAAAGCAAAAGTGCTCATAATCGAAGATGACCAAGAGATTGCGCGTTTAACTACACTTTATCTTGAAGCTGAGGGCTACGAGGTAGATGTTGTCGATCAAGGTAACTTGGCGGTACAAGCGATTCGAGAAGTCGAGCCAGACTTGGTGCTTTTAGACTTGATGCTACCGGGTCTTAGCGGTGCGCAAATTTGTAGACAGGCTCGCGAGTTTTACAATGGTATTATTCTCGTACTCACCGCATCAGCTGATGAAATGAGCGAGGTCAGCTTGTTTAAGTTTGGTGCCGATGACTATGTAACAAAACCGATTCGCGGTCATGCTTTATTGGCTCGAATTGAAGCTTTACTTCGACGCGCCTCATCCAGTTCTCCATTAGAAAGTCGTGAAGAGAAGAGCTGCGACATCGTTGTAAATACTGCGATTCAAAGTGCGACCCTATATGGACAAGATTTGCAGCTGACTTCTGCTGAGTTCGAGATCTTGAACTTATTGGTGAATAATCTTGGTGAGGTTGTCACACGAGATCAATGTTGTCAGTTGTTCCGTGGTATTGACTATGCGTTCAACGATCGCTCAATTGATATGCGAATCTCTGGTTTACGTCGTAAGCTGCGCAATCACGCAAAAGACAAACAACTGATTAGGACAGTGAGAAACAAGGGGTACATGCTTGTTTCGTAAAGGCATGGTGCGCAAGCTCAGAAGCATATCGATGTTTGCTCGGCTCTATATCGGCATTGTGACGGGAATGATCGCAACGATCTATCTGTTTCTCAGCTTAGGTGAAGGACATATGCGCCGCACCGAGATTGAAACCTTCCTCAACGATGGTTCCTATTTTGTTGAACAGTATATTCATCAACACAATCATCCGACGTCACTATATAGAGAGCTAGACAAAACTGGCTATCAGCAGTTCTACATTTTCAATCTTCGCCTAATTGAAAACTGGGATGGCCAAGCGCCATGTTCTAGCTGTACTCACTTCACAACACTCAATGGTGTGCCGATTTACCTGAGTGAGCGTAATCTTTACTCTGCAGTATTTCAGCTTCCTAATTCAAAGTTCAGCTTTGTTTTTAGTGAGGTTGGTGAGTTTTTTTCACCCAGCATCGAATGGTATGAAGACTCGGAGCGTCACTTTTTGATTGCGTTGCTCATCGCGGTCATTATCGCGATCGGTGCGAGTATCTATTTGCCAGTACGCCGTTTCCAGGAGCGGATAGAGTTGTTGGTGGAAAAGCAGCAACAATTTGGTCGAGGCAAACTCAGCACTCGCTCTGATATGGATGATATCCATCCTATCTCTGAGTTAGCGAACAGCTTTAATCTTATGGCCGATGAGATAGAGAGTAAGGTAAAACAAAGCCATATATTTGCCCAAGCGATCCCTCACGAAGTACGAACACCTCTGAGTCGTATTCAACTCGCGACGGATCTATTACGCAGGGGAGCTCCGAGTGAACAACAAGTTCTGTTCGATGATATTGATGGATACATTGATGATATCGACCAGCTTACCTCCGAAATTATCATGCTCTCTAAGTTGAATGTTATCGATAGCGCGTACTTTGATTTGATCACGACAAGCTGTGATTTAGCTGACCACTGTTTGGATCGAATTCGTTATTCGAAGATTGAGAATATTGAGTTTGAATCACTGGTTATCAATAGTTTTGCGACCAAATGCGACTGCACGATGGCACGACTGGTGTTAGATAACATCCTAAAAAATGCAGGTAACTATACTCGTGATAAAGTGTGGGTAACGCTCGATGAGAACTCCGAAAGCTGGTTGATTCAGATTGAGGACAACGGCGATGGAATCCCGGAAGATAAACGCGACGAAGTCTTACTACCTTTTGCTCGCCTCGATGAAAGTCGAACGGCGAAAACAGGAGGGTTTGGTTTGGGTCTTGCGATAGCTAATGCAGCTGCAAAAAAGATGAGATGGCAGATCAAAATAGAGAGCAGCGTTCATGGCGGAGCAAAGTTTATTATTGTTGTGCCTAAGCGTAAAACAGACGGCCATGCTTAATTTAGAGCTAATATTCAAATAAATGTGCTTTCAAGTGCTTTATTACTCTATTTTTTACATTGAGGTGTAAGCGCTAATATTGAAAAGTCATCTTACGCTTAAATAATAGAATAAAGAGGGGAAGATATACTTCCCTTTATTTTTCTTGAAGAAATTGCTCTGTTATTTACGTTCTAAGCCGTAGATTGCATGGTCAACAATTCGACCATTTAAGTTTTCATTTCGAGTAATTATTCCCTCAAGTTCGCATCCGAGTCGTTCACAAACAGCTCGGCTAGCGGTATTTTCTACAGCCGCTGAGATCTCAACCTTCTCCATGTCTAGCTCTTCAAATGCAATCTGAATGAGCTTACGAACCACCTGTGTGACAATGCCTTTCCCTTGTTGATTCTTGGATAACCAATAACCTATGGTCACTTTCTTTAGATCGTGATCGATGCTGTTAAAGCTACAGTTACCGACGATGTTATCCTGATACACAATCGCGCAGGTCATGCTTTTACCTTCGGCATAATCGTGGAGCGAACGCTGAACAAATATACGGAAGTCTTGCTCTGTCTTGCAGTGTGGCGGCCAAGCAAGCCATTGGCTTAAATATTCAGTTTGTGTTGAAACTAGCTCTGCATAATGGGAGGCAAAGCTCTCTTGTACCAATGCAATCGAAATATCATCGTTAACTTTTATTTTAAACATCGTGTCCTCATTAACAGCTTTAAGGTCATTATACTTTGGTACTAGTTTGCTCTTTATAACGTTATCTGTCTAATTATTATGCAAATTGTGGCACGAAAAGTTCGTTATACGTTATTTATGTCACGAAACTCAATAAACCTTACTTAATTTGTGACTATAAGCTCAAGTAATCGATTAGTATTGGCCTCCAATAAATATAAAAACGATAAAAACTAGGCTTAATTAATGAATTTGTACTGCCAAAACGTGACGGTAGATTTGCGCAAGGCGCTGTTTGGTATTGCTA
The DNA here is from genome assembly GCF_024347475.1 of Vibrio fortis. Lineage (NCBI taxonomy): Bacteria > Pseudomonadati > Pseudomonadota > Gammaproteobacteria > Vibrionales > Vibrionaceae > Vibrio > Vibrio fortis. The sequence goes on along the minus strand of NZ_AP025488.1, from coordinate 1,675,509 downwards.
AAGCTCTGGACTGTGTAGGCTTTGAGAGCAAGCACCATGGACAAAGAGTTGGATATATCGCGTATCGCTGCGCACTGAGCGTAGGTTGGGAAGAAGAGCAAGCCCAACTCGCATTCTCACTTGGGCTTATCCACGACTGTGGCGTGTCTCAAATCGATGAGCAGCTCAGTCTTATCGCGGGCTTCATTCCTGATTCTACCCACCACCATTGTAAGAAGGGGTACCAGATACTTAAAGAGTGTCCGGTGCTCTCTATTTTTGCTAAACCGGTGTTGTATCACCATACCCCGTGGAATGAACTGAAAGATGTACCGATTAGCCAACTAGAGAAAGAGTTGGCCGCAGTTGTGATGCTCGCTGACCGAGTTGATTACCTATGCGGTGTGGCGTCTGCTGATCGCTTTGGTAATCTCACCCCTGCTGGCAAAACCTATATTATTGAACGCTTAACAGAGCAGGCTGATCTGTTGTTTGAAAGTAATCTTGTTCAGCATATGTGCGAGTTGGTGGATACTGACGATTTTTGGTTCTCTATGGACATCTCATACATTCAGATCATGAGTGATAGGTTTAAGCCAGTTCCTTTCTTTTCTCAACAAATGTCGCTAGATGAAACCGTCGCTTTTGCAGAGTTCATCGCGAACGTGGTGGATGCGAAAAGCTCTTTTACGTTTAAGCACTCTTTGAAAGTAGGGCAGCTCTCAGAATACCTAGGCAAGCAGCTAGGTTATTCCTATACCACGCAGAGAAAGCTCTATCTTGCTGGGTTAGTACATGATATTGGAAAGCTGCAAACACCAAGAGAGATCTTGCACAAACCGGGCGCACTGACCGATGAAGAGTATTGTTGTATAAAGCGCCACGCTACTGACTCACGTTTTGCGCTGCATGAGCTGTTTAGTTCTCCGCAAATTTGCGAATGGGCTTCTAACCATCATGAGCGTCTTGATGGCTCAGGTTACCCAATGGGCAAAACAGCCGAGCAATTGGATAAGCCAAGCAGGATTGTTGCGGTCGTTGATGTGTTTCAAGCATTGACGCAGTCGCGACCTTATCGTGCTGGAATGAGCCTTGAACAAGCACTATCGATATTGGATGAACATGTTAATAACCATAAACTCGATGCGGAAGTGTTCGCCTGTTTAAAGAAGCACGCTCAATACTGCTTTGAATTATCGACGGACAAATGCAGTGACGCCCAGGTTCCTGCAATTGAATATTAATCTAGTGTGATGATGTTTCTCCAGCACCTTACATACAAAAGTTTCTTCTTACAGCGGCTTACAGCCATTACTACTCTTTAGTGGTAATCTTTGCCATTCAGTTTAGGAGAGGTGTTGTGTTGAATAAAACATTGCTTGTGTTGTTGGCCTTATTGATGGGGGCAGTCTGGGTTTCATTCTCAGACGAAATACGTCAATTAGTCGAGCGCCCAACGAATGCAGATTACACAAAACTCGAACAGCTTGTGGAAAACAAAACAACCCGACAAGAAGTGATTATGTTGTTGGGGGAGCCGAAACAAATGCTCAACAAGGAGTATTCGGTCTCTTATCTGTATGAATATAGTGATCAACTCATCGCACTAACGTTTCATGACGATGTGTTGTTATTCGAAGAGCGAGCTGAGAATGATGGTCGATATGACTTTCAGGTAGTTAAATAATGGGCCAAACTGGTTAAATGATGGAACATGAAAGTTGGAACAAATCGCGTAAAATCACAACAAGGGCGCTATAAAGTCACGCTTTGCTATCTAATAATAGTGATAGGGATTGTTTTGATTCGTTGGACCTACGTGCCGTAAATTACATTTTTGTGAAAAGCGACAGTGAAAATTGTCGCTTTTTTTAATGCAGTTTTTTAATAAATCTTACCGAACTCTGGCGAATTGATGCTTCTTTAACCGCGCGATCGTTTGCGTTTAAAAATGTGATGAAAGTCTCATTAAGTTGTTTATACTTCTCTTCCGGTTTTAAGCCGGTGCTTAGCCAATACAAGCCGTCACATGGATATGTGAATGACCCCACGGACCGGACCAGCTGCGTTCCACTGCTTGTATAAGGTGATCTTACATGAACAATTCGTTGTTACATTCGTTAACGTTGTTAACACCCTCTTCGCGTAGCGTATTGCCCGCGATTCTCTGTCCTTTTCCTTTGATGTCATTCGCTTGGCTCATGTTCACTCTTTAAGGATTTCTAGGACAATTTTATGAATATTTTATTTGGTTTTGTTGGTGTTTTTGCACTAATTGCTTGCGCGTACCTGCTATCTGAGAGCCGTTCGGCGATCAACTGGAAAACGGTAATTCGTGCCTTCTTGCTTCAAATTAGTTTTGCTGCTCTAGTGTTGTACTTCCCTTGGGGACAAATGGCGCTTACGAGCTTAAGTAGTGGTGTTTCTAGCCTACTTGGCTTTGCGGATGCGGGTATTTCATTCCTTTTTGGTGGTCTTGCTACCGAAGGGTTTATCTTCGCAGTGCGTGTACTTCCAATCATCATCTTCTTTAGCGCGCTTATTTCTGCACTGTATTATCTCGGTGTGATGCAGAAAGTGATTCAAGTTTTAGGTGGTGCCGTTCAAAAGTTGTTGGGTACCAGCAAGGCAGAGTCTCTGGTTGCAACCGGTAATATCTTCCTTTCTCAAGGCGAGTCGCCACTTCTTATTCGACCTTTCTTAAAATCAATGACTCGTTCAGAACTGTTTGCAGTGATGGCTGGTGGTATGGCATCGGTAGCGGGCAGTGTACTGGGTGGTTACGCTGGTCTTGGTGTTGAGCTTAAGTACCTTATCGCAGCGAGCTTTATGGCGGCACCGGGCAGCCTTCTAATGGCTAAGATCATTGTTCCAGAGTTAGACACGCCGAGTGATTACGACAATATTGAATTAGACAAAGCTGATCAAAGTAACGTAATTGATGCGCTAGCAAGTGGTGCGATGAATGGTATGAAAGTCGCAGTTGCGGTAGGTACCATGCTGATTGCCTTCGTAAGTGTTATCGCAATGGTGAACACTGGCCTTGAGAGCCTAGGTGAAACCTTTGGTTTTACTGGTATCACACTGCAAGCTGTATTTGGTTACTTGTTCTCTCCACTGGCTTGGGTGATTGGTATTCCAAGTGATGAAGTACTCATGGCTGGTTCGTACATTGGTCAGAAGATCATCATGAACGAGTTTGTTGCTTTCATCGACTTCGTAGAAAACAAAGCGCTACTGTCTGAACACAGCCAAGTGATCATCACATTTGCGTTGTGTGGTTTTGCGAACATCGGTTCTATTGCGATTCAGTTAGGTTCTATCGGTGTTATTGCGCCTGAGCGTCGTGCTGACGTTGCAAACCTTGGGCTTAAAGCAGTTGCTGCCGGGACATTGGCGAATCTGATGAGTGCGTGTTTAGCGGGTATCTTCATCTTGTTGTAATCCGCGGTTACTTCCCTTCTCTTACATAACCCCCTTGTGGCGATGATAAGAGTAGTGGAATAGAACAATGTAACTCTATTGACGGGCACTTAGGCTTTGACTTAAGTGCCCGTTTTTTTATTTTTTGGCTGCCTGTATTAATCGATCAGTATCGCTCGTAAGGGGAATAGTGAGGTGACCCTATCTCGTATATACTTCTCACGTGCGTAAACCTTCAACGTATTGTTTTATCGCGTTATTTAATAAAGGCTTATTATGAAAACAAGAGTATGTGTCGGCTTATTGGTTGCAACTTCATTAGTATCGGCTCTGATTTTTTTATTGGCAGGTGATAGCCACTTTCCAGTGACGCAATGGCCTAAAGAAGCGTATTTAGGCTTGGTATTTAGCGTGGTTTGGGGGGGCGGTGTAATGGCGAGTGTTGCTTATGTCTTCTCTGCAATGGTTTTTGTTACGGTAGCAGTCGTTGGCTATGCGATTGGTTACAAAATTGGCAGTTATCTACCGACTTCTAGCGATACTCAGTAATGCATTGGTTCGATCGTTTTAGAATATATTGGTATCACAGAAAGCAGTCGAAGCGTTGGCCTGACGATGGGGCGCGTTCTCTCGGCTGGACAGACCGAGAATCTCAACATGCTCGCTTTTCGGTGATTGCTAATAGTGTTGAGTTTGAAGGCCAGACGGTACTTGATCTCGGGTGTGGTTACGGGGATTTGTATCCATTTCTGACAGCACAATACTCGATCCCTTCTTACCTTGGCGTCGAGCAACATGCGACATTTTATCAGCAAGCCAAAGCGCGACACCAAAATCCTATGTGTGCTTTTACCCGTGGCGACATCAGTACCATGCCTTTGAATTCTCATGATGTGGTCGTGGCGAGTGGTTCACTTAATTATGCCTCTAAAAACGAGCACTATCTGACATCGATGATCACTAGAATGTATGGGCTAGCCAATAAAACGCTGGTATTTAACCTATTAGACAAACATTACTATCCAGCTCGGCAGTTGCTTGTCAGTTATCATCCGCAAGGTGTTTACCGGTTCTGTAAAACGCTTTGTGAAGATGTCACGTTGATAGATGGCTACTGCGATGGTGATTTTACGATTGTCATGAATAAGAGGAAGTCGCAATAAATAGCACAAACCCAAGCGGAACGATGCTTGGGTTTGATGTGTTGGCTTTAGTACTCGTGTTTTTAAAACGAATCTTTAATGTGGCTTGTTCTCTACTAAACCATACGGCAGGTTACTGAATACTTTTGGATGCTTTTTGAACGTTGGAGCCTCATTCACTTGCTGCCAGTCGAGTAGCATGATCGCCAGCACATTTCGATGCTCGCCATATTCTAGATCGAAGTCGCCAGTGATGGATGGAATCATCCCTTGTTGTTTATCAATAGACGCTTGAATGGCCAGGCGTGTTTTCTCTACGACTGGGTCATCTTCTAAACCCGCTAATAAAAAGGTTAGACCGACTTCAGCGATCACGTCTTCTTTGGCTCGTAGCAGTATGGTATCGATGTTTTCACGGAAATAGTCGTAAATCCATTGGTGCTCTTTCTCGCTGACCTGATGTTGATAGTATTCTGAATCACCGAAAATAATGTGTGTCATCCCGTAGATTTTGTTCCCAAACTGTTGCGTAGAGAGTTGCTTGTCTTGGCTGTCAGGGTAAGCAGATTTGAACGTTTCAACGAACTCATTCACCACATCTTGTTCCCCTAATTGGCGTAGCCAGTAGACTTGGTTTGCAAGCTGAGCAGCCCACGCTTTGACCATCTCTTCATTTGTCGCGTATTTTGAGAAGTCGTAGCGGCGAATGATCTCTCTTAGTTTGTCATCGTTCTGGTGTTCTAACCCATATTCATTCGCACGAGCCATTGAACCGAGCAAATCAACACCCAAAAACAGATACTCTGGCATGTGTTTGGTGATGTTGTAGCGGCGAACGCTGCGCTCGTCGTCTTCATCAACATACGAAGCGATACGCTTTTCAGAGTAGAGAACGATTTGTTCTTGGGTATACACATCATTGGACAGTCGACTCAATTTACTCGCAACACGTGCCATGTCACTCCAAACGGCTGCAGCATACTTTTCATCTTGGGTTTGGCGGAACATACGAACACCATAATGCCCCTCTTTAAAAGCAGGTAGCGTATAGAGTTGGCTTTCGTACGTGTTTCTAATGATATCTGCGGATGCTTTAAAGCTTTGTTGTTGAGTGTTCTGTAGTTGAGGACTTTGTGCTGTTTGAGGAGCAACGGTTTTGTTGGTGGTGCTTTGTTGCGCAAAACAGCCCGTAACGACAGAAGTGGATAGAAGAACGCCTAGTGTTATTGTTTTTAGCTTCATATCAAAAGTATCCAACTGAAGAATAAGAAAAGAAAAAGTAACATTGAACATACTGAAAAGTGTAAGTCTTTAGTCAGCATGTTGTTATTTTTATTGCTCATAATGAGAAATGAAAGGCTAGCAATTGGTTTTGTGAATGTCGTTGGTGATGAAAAGCTCAATATTGGCACTGGAACTTTACAAGTTATAGATTTTTCTTCTGCGAGCAGCTTACTATGGAAGCAACTTACGCAAAAAGTTGCGATATGAGTAAAAATGGACTGATTTTTGCTGCAGTAACATACAAGAATAGACAGAGCAGGAGGAACGAAGATGCCGTATCGTTCAAGTAAGCAGTGGTCTGCCAGGATATTGTCTTGTTTATTTTTGCTTACAACCGTAGTAGCGGTTGAGATGTTTCATAACAAACAGATTAACTTTTTAAAAAATGAAGCATTCTCCGAAGCTAAAAGACAACTTGCGATAGTGAGGTCGAGAATTGAGGCAGTGATTGTTACTGATATGTATCTGCTCAATGGAATGTCGACACAAGTGGCTATTGATCCCAAAGGCAGCCCTGAAGATTGGAACAAAATTGCAGACAGTATTATTCAAGATGGCGCGCACATTCAGTTGATTGGTATAGCGAAAGACGATGTGCTGAGTTTCGTCTATCCGCTGGAAGGCAACGAGGGAATACTCGGCATTGATTATCGAGATCACCCTGAACAGTGGTTATCGGTTGATCTCGCTCGCCAGTTAGGACAAACCTTTATCTCTGGGCCTTTCGAATTGTTTCAAGGGGGATGGGCTCTTATCACTCGCACGCCGATTTTTATGGATCCGCCGTTTAATCACCAGTATTGGGGTGTTTCGAGTGCTGTGATCTCTTTGGATTCTTTGCTCAAAGATGTCGGTGCGTTGCAGCTGGAAAGCCACTATAAGCTGGCGATTCGTGGCTTTAATAGCGGTGGCAAGAGCGGCTCAGTGTTCTATGGCGACAGCGAAGTCTTTAGCCATGCGTTTGCAACCGAAATGGCCAACTTTCCTTATGGGGGCTGGTATCTCGCTCTTTCTGGACAAGAAAATATTCTAATGGATGTACCATGGCAGCGTATTTATGTAGTACGAATCATAGGCTACTCGCTACTGGTGCTTTTGGCTTTGGCATTCTTAGCCATCTATCGCTTATATGCCGTCGCAGACAGTCGTGCAATGCATGATGAACTGACTATGCTGCCGAATCGTCGCTATTTTATGTATAGCTTAAACCTCGCGTTTAAGAATGCACAGCGCCATCCTTTGGATCGCTTTACAGTGATGAACATTGATCTGAATCGCTTTAAATCAATTAATGATACCTACGGTCACGCCGCAGGGGATAGAGTCTTAGTCGTTGTGGCGAAACGAATTAAAGACACACTTCGAAGTTCTGACATTGTGGCGCGAATTGGCGGCGATGAATTTTTGTTACTACTTCCTAGAGTTCATAGCGAAGTGCACCTGACGGCAATCCGCAACAAGCTTGAACAAGACATTAATGATGAGCCTGTTGAGTTTGATGGTCAGCGTATTTCCCTGAGTGTCAGCATTGGTTGGGTGGCTTACTCGGAGCAGTTTGGTGATGTTGATGAGCTGTTGAAAGCGGCTGATGAAAAAATGTACCAGAGAAAGCGCGCAAGTTAGTAGAGTTCGAATTAGAATTTAGTTGCTGAATTGGGTTAAAAGCCTCAGAATACCGCGCTTTGTAACGCGAAGTTGATCACGATTTAGCGTTACTCAGCCCAGGCGAACTTCGCACTGAGCTTACCTTTTCGTTAACTGAGACATTATTCTATGAGTTTTACCTCCCTAGGCCTCTCTGCTCCTATTCTGCAAGCGATTGAAGCACAAGGCTATGACAAGCCATCACCTATCCAAGAAAAAGCGATTCCAGCGGTTTTAAAAGGAAAGGATGTAATGGCAGCCGCTCAAACTGGTACAGGTAAAACCGCCGGCTTCACATTACCTATTTTGGAACTGCTTTCTAAAGGCCCACGTGTTCGAGCTAATCAGGTTCGTGCTTTGGTGTTAACACCGACTCGTGAACTGGCTGCGCAAGTGAATGGAAGTGTTGTGAAATATGGGATTAATTTGCCTCTTAACTCATCGGTTGTATTCGGTGGCGTGAAGATTAATCCTCAAATGCAGAAGCTTCGCAAAGGTAGTGATGTTTTGGTTGCCACACCTGGGCGCTTGCTTGATCTATATAATCAAAATGCAGTCCGTTTCGACCAGCTAGAAATCTTGGTACTCGATGAAGCGGATCGCATGTTAGATATGGGTTTCATTCGTGATATTCGCAAGATCTTAGCTTTCCTGCCTAAAAAGCGTCAAAACCTGCTCTTCTCGGCGACTTTCTCGGATGAGATTCGCAGCCTAGCAAAAGGGTTGGTGAATAACCCTGTTGAGATCTCAGTAAACCCAGCAAACTCCACGGCGAAAACGGTAGAGCAGAGTATTTACCCTGCAGACAAGAAAAAGAAAGCACCAATGCTGGCAAAACTCATTAAAGATAATGATTGGCAGCAAGTTCTAGTGTTTAGCAAAACCAAACACGGTGCAAACAAGCTCGCTCGTTTTCTTGGCGACCAAGGCATTACTGCCGCGCCAATCCACGGTAATAAGAGCCAAGGTGCGCGAACAAAAGCTCTAGAAAACTTTAAAACGGGTCAGGTACGAGTCTTGGTTGCAACGGATATTGCTGCGCGTGGTATTGATATCCCTCAGCTTCCTCAAGTTGTTAACTTCGACCTTCCTCATGTCTCTGAAGACTATGTACACCGTATTGGTCGTACTGGACGTGCGGGCGAAGTAGGTAAGGCTATCTCTTTAGTATGTGCTGATGAGGCCTCTGAGCTTTTCGGTATCGAACGCCTTATCCAACAAGTTTTAGAGCGTCGTGAGCTAGAGGGCTTTAGCCCAGTTAATAAATTGCCAGAATCCAAGCTGGATACTCGTCCAATTAAGCCAAAGAAACCGAAAAAACCTAAGAAGCCAAAGACAGAACATTCGGACGGCCTGCGTTCAGCGGACAACGCTCGTGGTCATAAGCCTGTGGGCAAGAATAAGCGCCACGCTCCGGGCACCGGCCCTGCACCCAAGCGCCAACCAGCGACTGCTCATAAAGCTCAAGGTGGTGATGACGCCACTGTTAAGAATAATGGGAGTAACTTTAAGCGCGGTAAAGGTAAAAAGCCTACGAGTGCCACAGGTTCAAGCTCAAAGCCAGCGACAGCTGGGAAGAAGCCGTCTACAGCGAAACGTGGTGGTAAAGCCAACCAAGCGACTCAAGGTAAGTCTGGTTACGGCTCAAGCTATGGTCCAAAAGGAACAGCAGGTAAATCGAACACGGGTAATCGCAACAAATCCAGAGCAGGTGCCAACAATAAGTAACGGACTCGCTCACATCTGTTGTTAACAAAAAAACGCAAACTGATTTCATCATGTTTGCGTTTTTTTTGCCCTAAGACATTTCGTTGGACTTAAGATAATAGGTGTTTATTTTCAATATATTACGTATTAATTATGTATACAGAGGATTGCTCGTGCTTGAAAGCCGTTTACAGAACATTCATTAATTCATCGTAATAACAACATAATCACTAGCGTTATTAATATTGATTGCAAAATGCAATTTCAAATTGCAAATTACTAAGCCATAAACGACTAATAAGTGTGCTGATGCGTAGTAAAATGGGGTTTTAAAAGTTGGCACGCATACTGCATTAGTATAAGTGACCCTTCTTAAGCCGAGGGTCACCTAGCCAACTGACGTTGTTAGTGAACCTTTATTGTTCACACAAAATATATAGCCAATCACGTTTATTGTGGTTGGTTTTTTTTTTGCCTAGCGTTTCTGATTAGCCACTTTGCCAATGACGCTATTAGCCCTTTCCACACTTAACCTTCTTCACGCTTAACTCTTAACTTTCTCCACACTTTGAATAACAGCTTGGCTGACGTGGACACTCTCCGCCTCGGGAACAGATGAGTCGAGCTTCTGTTTCTATCCCTCGTTCAATCCAATTGATATTTAGAATCTTAGCGATGGTCGTAAGATCTTTCTTAATATTGCGTGGAATCGCTACCGAACCGCCATTATTAACGCATGACGCTTTTAGTTGCTCTGCTATCTCTCTCGAATCACCACCTTGAGCATCAATCGCAGGGTTGAGGTCGATCCCCGCACACAGCACACGATTGTTGCCCGCTGGATCAGTCATGTTGATGGATTCACAACAGTAGATCCTTGGCTCATCACCTACATTTAGGATAGAAATCTGTGCTGAGCTACCGTCTCTAGGCTCTGATAATCTCCGGAACACTGCCCAGTGCTGACATGGGTCGGCTACTGTTCGCATGTTGCCCCACGGAAGTGGTATCCCGTTACCTCGATAGACTGCCTTGAGTTTTCCTGGGCCGTAAGCATCGAAGTAGTGCCAGTGAGGGTAGGGCGATACTACCGTCATTCTTCGCATTGCAACAGAGGGGGAAACCCCCGCTCTTTTGTGTACGTCGATTTCATAACCCGTTCTATCCAGTAGTTGCCTGAACGGTACTTTCGGGCAGAGTAAAGCACCAGCAAAGAAACTTGATTCAAAGTCTCGCCATGCTTGTAGGATGTCTTGCGAATTCAGTTGAGAAGAGGTTTTGCTTTGAGCGTCATCCCATGTGTTGTTATTACCAACCGACAATACGCTTTTCAAACCTTCTTTGCTGTGCAAGATGCAATGACCAATGTAAACAGCAAGGTCGTACTTAAGGCGAGTTGGGTACTCTTTAAGGATCTCATTGAGATAAATAGTACCTGGTGGCTCAAAGAAGGATGTCACCAACTGTTTCGCATTGATGCCAAGCTCATCGACGACATCTTGTGGTGTGCGTGTAACCCATCGGATCTGTATTCCTAACCCACGTGCAATATCGATAAGGTCTTCAACGCTCAAATTAAGACGTTTTAGCCCCACCTCTTCCGCTGCGCGTTCTAAATCTGGAAAGTGGTTTTGGTTGCTTTCTTGATGTGCTCGAATGAGTAGATGTGCAAATTGCCGTCCGGAAATGCCCGTTTGAGAGAGCATTTCTGGAATGGCAATCTGAAGAATGTCATTGGAGAATAAGAAACTCGGCTCCAAAGCCATTCCGCTTATCCCGCCTCGATTGCCCTTATCTGGCGTGATCGCTTGTTGCTCTGGCTCATCGTCCAAAAACCAAGTCGGGTTTTTCTGGAAAACTTCAGCGATCACTTCAAGCATATCGATACTCGGGACGCGCTTTCCTCGCTCAATCATGGAGAGGTAGGAGACAGAGGGTGCGTACTCTGGGTTCACTCTTATACAACGCGCAGAGAGATCTTCCATAGTTAAATGGTTGCGTTTCCTTAGGTTACGTATCTTTGTACCTAGGAAATGAGACTGACGAACTAAACTTTTTGACAAGGCCATATTTGTAAAATTCACATTGTAAAATTTTTGTTGTGAAATTGTAGGTAAAAAAGCGCTAGTCTACAAACTAAGCAATTCACAAAATGACGAAGAAATTAAACGTTTGTTTGGAATAATTGCTCTAGGACACACATTTGCTATGAAAATCGATGATTTTTCATCGGACTGGTCAAGAGGGAAAGACTATGAATATGCTGACATTCGATAAAACAGAAATCCAAAAACAATCTAAGCCATTTATCGCTGAAGCTGTCTTTGCCGTGGAGACGATCAGTGCTAACCAGCAAACGGAAAAACAGATTAAAGCAAAACAGCTACTTGATCGTCTGTTCCCGTTAGAGAATGGCTCGCATCAGGACGTAACCAGCTATGTAATCGATTACCGCCACATCATGGCATATTTCAAAGATGGTCAACACAGTGGACTTAAGCACCCTAAGCAGTTCGTGGCATATATGGGTGAAAAATGCGACCCAGATTCAATTTTGTTCCGCGATGGTAGCGGTAGTCACCTTGAAGTCATGTTTGGTTGTCATAAGGGAACAGGGCGTATTGAACTGGTAGACATTGACGATATTCAGCTAGAAACGTGTACGACATTCGGTCAGTCACCTATGGAGGCAACGCAATCTGAACAACGTGAGACCGCGGCTCTGCGCCATTGGATCAGCTTAGTTCAAGGCGATGAGAAGGGTAAACCTAAAGCATGCAGTGAAGACAAAGAATTTCGCGCAAAAAGTGGCGAAGATTACTGTCTAAACTACTGCTACAACATTTAAGTGGTTTGAGTAACACTGACAACGCGAAACGGCTAATCTATAACTGATAAAAACAAAGCCCCGTCTATATTGACGGGGCTTTGTTGATTATTGATACAAGCTACCATTGCTTTGCTTATTGCTGCGTTGCTTGATATCTACAGTTCGAGTCCATAGCTATTTGACGGACAGTATCTAGCTTAAAGCTGAATGATTTGGCCTATAGCGGCATAACTCTATTTCGCCCTAGAGACTTCGCTTCGTATAAAAGCTTATCAGCGCGCTCAATTAATGAATCGGCAGTCTCGTTTAACTTCAACTCTGCAACACCAAACGAAGCGGTGATATTACCTACTTGCTCGCCACTGCGGCGATCTTTAATCGAGAGCTTTTCTAATGAGCGACGACAGGTGTCGGCGATTTGGCGAGCGATACGCAGTGACTTGTTTGGGATGATTAAAGCAAACTCTTCGCCACCGAAACGGTAAGCAGAGATGCCATCACGGCAGGTTACTTTCAGTTTGCGTGCGATACCCTTTAAAACAGTGTCACCAAATAAGTGCCCATAGGTGTCATTAAAGGTTTTGAAGTGATCGATATCTAGCAATACCAAACACAACGCTTGATCGGATTCGCACAACATCTGAAGGTCTTTATTAAAAGAGCGGCGATTATAAAGGGTCGTTAGACTATCAAAGAGTGCATCTTTTTGAACCTCAACTAGCTGACTTTTCAGCTTACTGATCTCAGAAGTCGCGGCATTCAGTTGAGAGTTAAGAAATTGGGTTGAGTGACGAATGTTTTTTGATTCAGAAACTAACTGATGAACAAGAGACATCACTTCATCAATCGACATACTGTTGTTATCGACTTGAGATAAATCTGCGAAACTCTTATCGATCATTTCAGAGAATGCCGAAGTATCGGTCAGAGTATCATTCATCGAGCTCGATACTTCAGAAACCAACAGCTCTAGATTGGCACGCAAATCATTGATGGTGGTTTCGGATTTACTTGCGACATAGTCGTTGTAAAGTTGCTCGCCGAGAGCGGGAGGGCAGATACCATAATGTTCTAGCACGCCATCCATGTCTTTGTTGAGTTGTGGGATGGCGTTGTCTACATAGGTGTACCACAAGGCGTAGTTTGCAGGCGTTGTGGATACTCTATTTTTCATCATAAGTGGCACCGCTTTCTTTAAATTTGCGGTGGATTTCTGAAATTCGTCTTTCTTCATTATTTTACTTGTAGATATATAAACCAGCTAAATCTAACGTAAGCTCAAGACTAGCGGATTTTCGCTCTATTTGCTTTAAAAATTATACGATTAGTGGATGCGGGTTATATAAATTACCCGATTTTACTAGGGTTTTTGTGTTGCAAAGTATTTATTGGGTAACATATCACCAAAAGTGGTTTGAGAAGCATTGGTTTGGTGAATGCAAAGTAGGGAGAGGGAGGAATCGGTAATGTGTGACGAACCGATACAAAAAAGCGCCGGTATAAAAACCAGCGCTTTAAAATCTTTTTAGCTAAAAGCTATTATTGAGCAACAACGTTTGCTGCTTGTAGGCCTTTTTGACCGTTTTCAACTTCGAAAGAAACCTTTTGGCCTTCTTTCAGAGTTTTGAAGCCTTCAGAAACGATAGCACGGAAGTGAACGAATACGTCAGCACCGCCGTTATCTTGAGAAATGAAGCCGAAACCTTTCTCTTCGTTAAACCATTTTACAGTACCAGTATTTGTGTTAGACATAATTTGTCCCTTATTCAAAAAATTACTAAATTGTTGATTGCATTAATGCAATGCGCTGATAATTGAATTATTTAATATTGCTAAGAAATAAGGAAAAACTACTTACAAAAACGGGTAACGATTTTACTTGTCAATTTTACTTTGGTTCTAACTTAAATAACTCCGGCTAACAGAGCAAGAGCATGTTAACACAGTCTGTATCTTTGTACACACATTCATTACGAATTTGGCGACTTTTTTGCCGCTTAGGGCAGAAAAAATAAGGGCTTGCTGAGTTTGCAGCAGTTACGTTTTCACTCTAGTCGACAAACAAAAAGGAAGCTAACTCGCTTCCTTTCCTATTAGTGTAGACGATACTAACGTTTAAAGTTAACCGCTTCTGATTTATCGAGGTTAATTTTGGTTTGTGCAGGTTGAGTTTCTGCAATCACTTTACCGTGGCGTACAGAGTACTGAACAGGCACTTGGCGACGTACTGCATCAAAACCATTCTCAGCAGGAAGGATCAGCAAGCTACCTGGTTTACCGACTTCAATACCGAAATTATCTTGGATATTCAGTGTGCGGGCAGAGTTCTTGCTGATAAGGTCTAGTGATTGGTTGATTTGGTCATAACCCATCACCTGTGTTACGTGTAACCCCATGTGCAGTACTTGCAGCATATTTGCTGTGCCTAACGGGTACCAAGGGTCGAAAACATCATCATGGCCAAAACAAACGTTAATGTTTGATGCGAGCATCTCTTTAACTCGCGTTACACCTCGGCGTTTCGGGTAGTCATCGAAGCGGCCCTGTAGGTGGATGTTCACCAGTGGGTTTGCCACAAAGTTGATACCAGACATGCGAAGTAGACGGAATAGGCGAGATGCGTAAGCACCGTTGTATGAGCCCATAGCCGTCGTGTGGCTTGCCGTCACCTTATCGCCCATCTCAAACTTGTGTGCAAGAGCCGCTAAGGTTTCAACGAAACGAGACTGCTCATCGTCAATTTCATCACAATGAACATCAATTAAGCGGTCATACTTACGAGCAAGCTCAAATACGTAGTGAAGAGACTCAACACCGTATTCACGAGTGAATTCGAAGTGAGGAATTGCACCAATCACATCTGCACCCAGCTGAACCGCTTCTTCAAGCAGCTCTTTTCCGTTCGGGTAAGAAAGAATGCCTTCCTGTGGGAACGCAACGATCTGGATGTCCACCCACTCCTTCATCTCTTCACGGACTTCAATCATCGCTTTAAGTGCGATAAGTGTTGGGTCCGAAACGTCAACGTGCGTTCGAACATGTTGAACACCATTGGCAATCTGCCATTTCAGTGTCTGTTTTGCTCGCGTTTTCACGTCCTCGATTGACAGTAACTCTTTGCGCTCAGCCCAGCGTTCGATACCCTCGAAAAGTGTACCTGAGATGTTCCAGTTTGGTTCACCTGCTGTTTGTGTCGTATCTAGGTGAATGTGTGGCTCACAGAAAGGAGTCACCGCGATGCCACCTTGAGCGTCGAGAGTGTCACCTTGATGATCAAGCTGATCATCATTGTCTAGAATGCGACTGAATTGACCATTTTCAATCAGAATTTGTTTCAAGCCATCTTGCTCTTGAAGCTTCGCGTTCTTGATCAATAAGGTTGTCATAGTGTTTCCTTAAGCCGTCTGAGATTTCAGAGCGTTTTTATTCATAAGAGGGTTGAGCACTAGGTAGCTGATCGCACCGCCCAATACCGCGTTGATAGGTACAACACCTGGTAGGAAGTGACCTGCAGCCACACCAATGGCAACTGCGATAATGCCAGCCCAATTCACGGTTTGGAACTCTGCTTTTGCAAAATCTTTATAGCGTTTACGGTTAGCAAAGAAATCTGCGATGATTACGCCACCAATTGGTGGAATCGCCAGTGATAGGAACGTTAGCCAACCTACAAAGTTATTGTAAAGCCACAGCGCGAAAATCGTACCTACGATACCGTTAATAATAGACATCAGTGTACTTGAGCGACCTGTGATGTTTGAGAAACCAAGCCCCGAAGCGTACAGCGCGTTTTCGTTGGTTGTCCAAATGTTCAGACCCAATACGATGATAGCAGGAAGCAGTAGGCCTTGAGCGATCATCACATCAGAGATGTCTGACTGGCCAGTAGCCGCAGCGCCCGCAGCGCCGAAGATAAACATCAGTGAGTTACCAATGAAGAACGCCACCATAGTAACTAGCACTGCGCTTGCTGGTTTTTTACCAAAGCGGACGAAGTCAGCAGTCAGAGTACCCGCGCTCACGAAAGAGCCAACAACCATTGCTAGCGCCATTGAGAAGTCCATTGGGGTTTCCGGTTTGATAAGCTGAAGCTGTTCCAAGCCGCCAACGCTATCTACTGCAGTCATCACTGAGTAGCCACCCAAAATGGCAATTGCAGGAACAGCAATCGCGGATAACACCATTAGCGCTTTAATCCCGAAGTACACCGTAGCTGTCATCAACAAGCCAGAAACAATAATTAGAGTATTGGTATCAATGCCAGTCGCTTTTTGTACTGGAATGGCAAACATCGCTACGCCAACACCAAACCAGCCCACTTGCGTGCCGCCAAGTAGAGCAGAAGGAAGCCAAGAGCCTTTAGTACCAAAAGAGAATCGAGCGAGAAGGTGAGTAGAGAGGCCAGTAGAAGAGCCGATGTAGCCAAGAAAAGAAGTGTAAATGCCGAGAATTAGGTTACCGATGAGAACGGCGAGGAAGAAATCATTGAAGGAAAGACCAGTACCGAGTGAACCACCTGTCCACATACTTGCGGAGAAGAAAGTCAAACCTAACATTACCATTGTTAATGAAGCGACTCCTTTCCTAGCCGATGTTGGAACCGGCCCTAGACTGTAGTTGTTATCCGCAGCCATTTTTTACCTCCGCAATTGATAAAATAAATTAATTCCGCACGCCGTATTTCAGGCAAACGTGCGCATTATGGTGATATAAATCACGTAGTCAATGTTATTTTTGTCATTAAGTTGTCTAAAAGTCAGAAAAATCTATCAATATTTAATATTAACAATGAGTTAGAAGTTTAATGTTTTTTGGTTTTTTATCAGGGAAACGTTTACCAATAGGAGTTGTGTTTCACTAGGTAGGGTTTGGTTGTGAAAAGTGGCTGTTATTGAAATGAATGCTTGTCTGTAAAGTGTTGCAGAAATTTAGATAAAAAAATAGCCAACCGCAAAGAGGCAGTTGGCTTATATATAGTGTGAACAATGTAGGTTCACTAACAACGTCAGTTGGCTAGGTGACCCTCGGCTTAAGAAGGGTCAGTTATACTGTTGCAGGTAGTGTGCCAACTTTTTTAGCCCTGTTTTCGCCTGTTTTATATCAATTTGATGCGTATTTAACCGTTGTTTTTGCATTTTGCATTGCCAATTTGCAACTGATACATAAATGCAATGTGTTGAGTAATAAAAAAGGCCAGCTAAATGCTGACCTTTCGTCTTTGGTTGTTTCGATTTTTGGGCTTATATCGAATAGAAGAAGTACAGCTGAGACTTCATTCGGATAATGATGCCGCGAATCACATCTAGGAATGCCATGAAACCAATGGGTTTCTCACCACTGACCCATGCAAGACCTACTGAACCAACGGGAATGTCATAACCCTCGGTCTCTTCAATCTTCAATCGAACGAAGTGATGTTTGTTCTGTAAGTTCTTACCTGTCGTTGCTCGCACTGATTCATCTATCCCCAGCAGTGTAGCTTGAGCTTCACCTGTGGCCTCAACAATTCCTTCTACCGTTGCGGAGAAGATCTTACCCGGATACACCGCTGTTGCGAATTCAGCTGGCTGCCCCACTTTAATGTTACGAATCGCTTGGTGGTTCACACGCATCAATACGTACTTCTCTTCGGTGTACATCTGAATACGAGGCATCATAGAAACTCTCTGACCTTCACGAAGAATGAAGTTGGTAACAAAGCCATCCGTTGGTGCGGTAACTTTGGTACTTTTTAGGTCCCACTCAGCTTGTGCCAATGTAGAGACGGCGGTATCTACATCAGTCTGCTTTTTAGTGACATTGGTTTCGGCTTTTTGGATGTTTAGTTTGGCATTTTCAGCATCTACTTTTTTCTTACTAAGCTCAGACTTCAATGTGGTCAGGTTGTGTTTTGCCAAATCAACAGTCGCTGTTTGCTGATCGATGTCTGACTCGGTAATTGTATGCTCTACCACACTGTTTTGGCGCAAATAACGTTTAAGAGTCTTATCTTGCAATACAAGGTCGGTTTTCGCGGATTCTATTTTTGCTTCAGTCGAATTGATGTCTTCCAGTGATGACTGGTACGAAATCTTAGCGATATTGACTTCTTGACGCGCAGTCTCTAAAGCAACTCGTGCAGATTCAAGTTGGATCTCTGCCTTGTCACGTGCAATGACGTATTTGGTGTCATCAATTTCATAAATAAGCTGGCCTTGCTCTACATCTTGGTTCGGTGTGATGTGCACCTTAGTTGTTTTACCAGAGACGGCAGTTGAATCAGGGCGTAACTGAATATGTGGTGATTGGACGACAGAACCACCTGACAGATCCATCGGCGTATAGTTGATTAATCCAACCCATACGAACAATAACCAAGACGTACCACCAAGGTAAGCGAAGGCTTTGGTTCCTTTATTCCAAGGCATACCAACGAGTCTGAGTAGATAAATGAAAAGCGCCCAAATTGCTAAACCTTCTAACATGCTGGCTTCTCCTCTTTGTTATCATCGTCTTGCGTTGCTGGGTTCTTTGGCGAAGGTGCATGCCAAGTATCTCTGAGGCTGATAATTGCTTTTTCCATATCGACAAACGCAAGAATCACAGCTAATACCCACACCCAATGCCAGATAAATCCTATCCAAGTGAGTGCCGTGATCAGCCCCAACTGGTGATGCTCTTTGCTGTGTGCTTTATTAATTGGTAATTCATGAACACGCCAGAAACCGTAACCTGCAGCCGCAATAGTCGCGACAAGAACAATACCAGCGACAACGTGCAGTGCTGTATCGGCACCAGTTCCAACAAACGGGACACTAAGAAGACTCATTGACAAACCCTACATTAACTAAGAAACACAATTGTGAGTTAAGTCAGATAACAAAGTTGCAAAATTACAGATTATTTCTAAATGAGGTGGTTTTTGATGTGATTTGTTATTTGTGATATTAAAATTGTTTCGTGTCCATAATGAATGAGTGGTTTTATGCAGAACGTTAATTTTTTGCGTGCTCTCGGTATTTTTAGCCTTTATCAACAAGTCGCGGCTAAGAACATAATTAACATTGAGGATTTAGGTATTCCAAGATCGGTGTTTGATAATCCGATGAATCTGATACCTGTAAGAGAAGTGGACGAGTGGTATCAAAACTTAGAACATCAAACACAGAACCCAGACATCATTTTACAAATCGGCCAAAAGGTTAATGTTGAGAAGCTAGGTCCCTTGGCGAACTGGTTCTTCTCAGGGCATGATCTTGCTTCTACTATTCGCCGCGTAAACCTAAGCCTTCACTGTTTACAGTCTGGTGCGCACCTATACGGTACGGAAGTGGGCCCTTTGATTAAATGGTGTTATGAGAATCCCGCCTACGGCTCGCAAGGTAAAGTTCATGATTCGATTCGAGTCGCCATCTTTATGACCAAAATATTGCGGATGTATCTGGGTGAAGATTTCAAACCATCCACCGTGTCGATCGCTGGTCATCGAAAAAATGTTGAGCTTTACCAAGCGTATTTTGGTTGTCCAATACAATGGGGGCAGTCTAGAACGGAAATTTGGCTACCGAGTAATCTGAGGTTATCGGTAAACCAAGTGCGCTCATCTGGTCGCGCAAATTTGGCGATGAACTACCACGACTTGGATAATTATTTGAATATGCCTGATGCTGGAGATGAGCATAAGGTGCTGTATGAGATGATTAACTACAGCCGACATTTTGGATTACCAACCCTTTCAAAGGTATCATCCCTGCTTGGCTTATCTGAACAACAATTCCAGCGCAGGTTGCATCGGTTAGGGGTCACATTTTCTACTATTACGGGCTACGCACTGAGCAATGTTGCAGTTGAACTATTACGTTATTCCACACCGATTGACGAGATCGCGACACGTCTTGGTTATACCAATACTGCTAGCTTTAACCGGATGTTTAAAAAACATAGAGGTTTAACACCCAAGCAGTATCGCGATCGTTTTCAAGCCCACTTTTAAACTTCGGTCATTATTGCCCTATGGCGCGTCCACCCAGCGTGAACCGTAGGCGGCGGAATAATCCGGTGGGTCTATTTTACCTTCCAGCTCAGGTACGGTTTCAAGCGGGCCGACGACGGTTCTATACGGTAGTACACCTGCCCAAACCGGAATCTCGAGGTCTGCTTCATCGTCATTGACACCGTGCTTGCCAATTTTAACCGAGGCTTCGGTTAACGGGATTGCCAGCAGTTCCGTTGCCGCTAACTCTCGTGGGCTACTTAAGCGAACTTCTTCCGTTCTGCCGGGAGCGATCTGTTCAACAAAGTGATTGAGGAGTCGGTCTTTCTCCTCGGCATCCTCAATGATTTCAAAGGCTCCAAATACAACGGCCGAACGGTAATGCGCACTGTGGTGAAAAGCGGAACGAGCCAACACCCAGCCATCAAATAGGGTGAAGGTCAGGCACGTCTGCCCCCCCTTTTTTAATCCTCTGAGCAGACGGCTGTTTTTAGCTCCATGAATGTAAACATGGTTATCAACGCGCCACGCCAACATCGGGATGACCACGGGGCCCTGTTCTCCTTCCAAAGCAATATGAGCAATAAGACTCTCATCAATAATGTTGTATAGCTTTTGTTGATCAAACTCCGCTTTGTGTGTTCCTTTTTTGATTCTTGTTCTGTTGGTTCTCGATAGCATAATGACATCTCCTTGATTGCTTTTTATTCAAACTAACGGTTAACTGGTTATATAAATAGAGCCAGTTTTGAAGAGTGTTTAGATCCAGTTATGCAGCCAATTGATATTGGAGATCTGTCATTAGATCTCAGCAAAGCAACGCGGCAGAGTGCCTTATTTCACGCTATTAGGGAAAAGATCGTGCGTGGGTTTTGGAGTAAAGGGAATAAACTGCCTTCTACTCGAAAGCTAGCCATAGAGCTTGATGTCAGCCGTAATACTGTGATTTTTGCTTATGAACAGTTAATGAGTGAGGGCTACATTGAGAGTCGTAAAGGTGCAGGCTATTTTGTTTCAATCGAGCAGCCTGAACATTATTTAGCTGCGCCAGAGCCTCCGGTTGAAACTGAGGACTTGAAGGGTAGGGAACTCAGTGAATCGATCGGAATCACTCCTTTTGATGTCAATCAGGGCTTCGCCCCTGGAGTGCCCGATCTGCGCGCCTTTCCATTCGCTAAATGGCAGCGCCTACTACAGCGGCATGTGACGCGTTTAAGCCTAGCAGGTAACCAGCAGGTTCAAGGCTCCATAGCGCTTCGCGAGGCATTGAGCCATTACTTGGCGAGCAGCCGTTCTGTGCATTGTGATCCCAGTCGAATCATCATCACTGTTGGTGCGCAGCAGGCGCTTTCAATGGCTTTAATGGCGACGCTTAAAACGGGAGATGAAGTCTTGATGGAAGAGCCCGGCTATCGTCAGGTTCACAAGATCATCGATCTTTTACAACTCAAGATGCAGCCTGTTCCTGTGCGTGAGAAACAAGGGCTGTGTTTAGATAAGGTTTTAGCGAGCCAAGCTCAGGCCCTTTATGTTACGCCGAGCAATCAATACCCGATGGGCACCACACTGACGACAGAGCAGAGGCTGAAGATCATCGATTGGGCAAAACAGAATCAAGCTTGGATTATTGAAGATGACTACGATAGTGAATTTCAGTTTGCGCATCGTCCATACACCAGTATGCAGGGGCTAGCGGGGAAGCTAGAGCAAGACGAGCGCGTGATCTATGTCGGTTCGCTCAGCAAGGTGATGTTTAATGGCTTAAGAATCGGCTATATGGTGGTGCCTAAACAGTTGGTACCCCGTTGTTTGGAAGTTAAGGACGCCATTACCGGTGATTCACCCACACATACCCAGGAAGCTCTGGCAGACTTTATTAATGAAGGCGATCTGCTAAGGCACATCAGAAAAATGCGTCGCTCGTACAAACAGAAGTATGAGGCCATGTTAACGGCAATTGAGAGTGAGTTCGGACAAGACCTTGAAGTGATAAGCCAAGCGGCGGGCTTACACGTAACCGTGAAATGGTATGGCGGGATTTCAGAGCACGATTGGAGTAGAAGGGCTGAGCGAGAAAATATTGTCGTGCGTCCGTTTAGTTTTTACGAATACGCGAAAGACAATGATCGTGACTGGCGTTCGGTGGTATTGGGATTCGGGAACGTTCCATTGAATGAAATACCTCAAAAAATGCGCACCATTGCTCAAGCTTTTTATCATGAGTAATGGTGCGGACAAGATCTTGTTGAACGCTAGGTTGTTACTCTAATGAAACTCGAGGTCGACCTAGCCAGCGACGCCATGGCAACAGTAGGGCTGCAAAAACGACACAGGCATAGAGCATTGACCAACTCAAACAGATGAAGACTAAGGTGCACAGTGCCAATGACAACATAGCGACATACTGGCCTGCCCCTGACAGTAATCGACAGGCTGCAAGCATGGCTAACAGGTAAACCAATACAAAGATGCCGTTAGCAAGTTTGAGGAAAAACTCGAGATCTAAGGAAGAGAGCTCTCCAATCACACAAGATAATAGTGCTACAGCACCGATAGCAATCGTCGGATAAAATGGCGCTCCACGAGTATTGAGCTGCGCCATTTTTCCATGTGGTTTATGTTGGCGAGCTTGTGCCCATATCATGCGTGACAGGCTTTGTGTATACAGATTGAGGCTGGCAAAGCAGGCAAAAAATCCGAGTACACTAATGACTGTTTTGAAACCAGCACCAAACAGTTGCTCTGTGATCCATGGAATCGCTGTCGCATCAAACTCAGCAGAGCCATACGCACCGAGTTTTAAAATTACTACTGAACATGCCCAGTAAACCAGCCCTGCAACAAAGCAGCCTGCGATGATAGCGATTGGAAAGTCTCTTTGCGGGTTCTTAAACTCTTCCCCCATGTGGGCAAAGGCTTCAATACCAACAAAACACCAGAACATGACTGCTAAGGCAGAGCCAATAGCCCACATTGAGTTCGAATCGACACTTGGAATCGCGACATCCGTTATTCCGATATCTGCTTTCCAAACAAAAGCGCTAACGAGAGCGAAAATAGATAGAGCAATAACAGTTTGTAGTCGACCTGAAGATTTGCTGCCTAGCAGGTTCACAATGATCAGCAATACCACAGTTAAAAATTGGGCCGTGAGTGGTGCGTTAAGCGGCGTGGGCAATAGTTGCTGGGCAAATCCTCCGGCTAAGGCGATAGCCGCAGGGATACCAACAGGAATCACACTTACAAATAACCAGGCCACCGCGGTTTCCATGCGTTGTCCAAAAGCTTGGCGAACGAAGTAAGCAGTTCCACCGGCGTTGGGATAGCGTTTTCCAAGTGCTGCGAATGTGAGAGCGATTGGGCAAATCGCAATAAAAAGGAGCAACCAAGCGAGGAGTGACAACTGTCCAGCGATGCCCGCTGCAATTGCGGGAATCATGAATAGCCCGGTTCCTAATAGAGTCGTAGAAAGCTGCCCTATACCGGAAAGCAGGGTAATTTCTTGCTTGAGTTGTGTCATTCGCCATCCTTGAAGATCTTTTCTTGGCTGGTATCCGATTCGCCAGCGCTATGTTTTATCACAAAAGCATACCCCGTCATTGTAGAGATTGCAGCTAGCGAAACGTCGTAACTAGGTGTCATTTTAACGGAGTTTTGGTCTTTAGAAGTGAAAGTGTCGGCTGTTCTAACGTTGAAATTTGTGTCAAATTAGGAAATTGAAATAACTAGAACAATGGAAGTCGTGAGCACAATGGATAAATTTGATCGTCAAATCGTCGATATTCTAAAAAATGATGGGCGCTGCTCGGTCAGTGATATTGCAAGAGAGGTCAATCTATCCCGTTCGGCGGTCAATGCAAGAATGAAGAAACTTGAAAGTGATCAAGTGATTCAAGGGTATTACGCGCGAGTCGCGGATGCGAATTCGTCAAAGAATGTTTGCGCTTACATCTCTTTAAAGTTTGATCTCTCAAGCAGTGACCACAGTTGCGAATCGTATGCGCAATCTATCTACCAGATTGATGGTGTTCAGTGGTGTCACTCCATCAGTGGTGAGACAGACATGATGCTTTATGTGGAAGTTGAAAGTATGGAGCACCTTAATCGAATTCGCGATCAGCTGCACAGTTACGCTGACCTTCGCCAATTGATGACCCATACAGTGCTCACTGAATTTTTTAATAAGCAAACTCGGTAAGGCGTTTCATGTTAGGCAACATTAACCTTAATCTGCTGCGTTCGCTGCATGTTCTGCTTGAAGAGTGTCATGTGAGTCGTGCTGCGGAAAGACTCCATATTACTCAATCTGCGGTCAGTCGTCAGCTCTCTCAACTAAGGGAACTGTGTAGCGATCCCTTACTGGTAAGAGACGGCAATAAACTCATTCCGACTTCTCGTGCTCTGTTACTTAAAGAGAAACTGGATGCTTTGCTCGGAGAGTTTGACCACCTTCTTGATGACCAACCTTTTGATCCTAAAGAGTGGAAAGGGGAGTTGGTACTTGCGTCGAGTGATTATGTTGCTCAATACATACTCCCTAATATTGTTGCCGATGTTTCTGAGGTGGCACCGCAGATTAATCTCGCTTATCGATTATGGGATCCCAGTTACCTTGAATGTCTTCACGATATGGGGATCCACTTGGCATCTAGTATGTTTCCTAGCAAACCAGAGCATGTTTCAAGCATGAAGCTCGGTGAAGATAAATCGGTATGTCTGATGCGCAGCTCGCACCCACTTGCGCAAAAAGAAGCATTGAGTATCGATGATTTGGTCAATTTTGCACACATCAAGGTGACCGGCGGTGGTGATAAAGATACTCAAGCTGACATTGCGTTGAAGCAGTTAGGCTATACCCGAAGAGTGGCACTGAAAGTACCGTTTTTCTCCGCAGCATGTAATGTGCTTAGCCAAGATGATTATTTGATGATCGTGCCAGAGCATATTGCGTACAACCTAGCTCGCCATCAACCTTTGACCTACCGTTCTTTGCCTTTTGAGACGGACAGTCATACCTATTGGCTGATGTGGCACCCTAAGTTTGATAACGATTCTGCTCATAAATGGGTACGGGAGAAGGCGTACCTCGCGATGCAAAAATCCAGTTACAATATCAGTATGAATTCAAATCATGGCAATGATGATTATCTTTGATTTCAATTTATATCTCGTTCAACTTAAGGTGACAATATAGTCAGCGAGGACAGACAGCTTCGCAGAAATTGAGTGTAGGAATGGAATAATGACAATAACGATTTGGTTTTCTCTTTTAGCAATCTGCTTATTGGGGGCGATGTCACCGGGGCCAAGCTTGGCAATGATTGCAAAGCATAGCCTTGCTGGTGGACGAATGAATGGTTTGATTGCGGCGTGGGCACACGCCGCAGGTATCGGTATCTATGCGTTTGCCACTATTATCGGCTTGGCGGTCGTCCTTGAACAGTCACCACTTTTGTTTAAAGGCATTAGCTTAGCGGGTGCTGCTTACCTGGCATATCTTGGAGTTAATGCGCTGCGTTCGAAAGGCGGTGTCGCCGCAAAATTGGAAGGCGGGGAACCAGTTACGTATATGCAGTCTGCTCGTGAAGCCTTTCTTATCTCAATTCTGAGTCCAAAGATTGCCCTGTTCTTTATCGCTCTATTTAGCCAGTTTGTCGCTTTGGGGAATGAGCTGATGAATAAGGTTATCATTGTCTCGACTCCACTGATTGTGGATGGTTTGTGGTATACCTTCATCACACTGGTGCTTTCAAGCCCATTAATTGTTGATCGCATTCGTTCTCAAGCCCAGTTAATAGATAGGCTATCGGGTGTGGTATTGATCTTATTAGCTGCACGTGTGGTGTGGACAATCTAGTAAAGACACTTTAGAAACGGAAAGGCTCACCATGTTTGTGGTGAGCCTTTTTTGAAAGTGATGCCGATGGTTTCTCTCTGCAGATCATTGTTTCTGCGTATTTGCCATAGTACCGCTAGACGCCATCATATCGCTGAGCTTGTGCATGTTATCTTCAAAGTATGGGTTGAAAGTTAACCGAGCGTGGTTCTTGTCTGGCTCTTGATAACCCCATGCGGAATACCATGTTTCCTCGCCTGCTTGGCACTTTTCCTCTAACCCTTCAGCTTGACCATTAGAGCAGATCTTCTCACTGCCATTGATGCCGTAATATGGGTTTTGTGGCGAGAAGAGTAATCCCATGTGTGAGCCATTAGAGATGCGTTGTTCTGGCAATTTCATACTATAGCGCACAGATCTAGGGTCGCTTAAATCTTGCTCCCCTTGCCAGATCAGTACATTGCTTGGGTTTGGCATAGATTGGGTAAAGGCGCTTTCTACATATTGCGTGTCTATTACACTATCGCCTTCGCTCATTAATACGAAGACCGGTTTGTCGTATTGTCCTTGTTGAAGATCGTTGCGTACGACTTCGGAAGTTTGATAGTAAACCGATGCCCCATTCATGGGTAAAGAGTTGTAGCGCAGCATATTGTCTTCAGGATCCTGATCTGCCCATGTGACGAAGTAGCTCGCCAGTTCAGCAAATTGCACCGCCGAAGATTTCGGTTGAAACGCTGGTGAGAACAGCAGTAGACCCGAAATAGTATCGTCTTTTATTGCTTGTGATGTGACGAGGTTTGCACCGGTAGAGTAACCTCCAAGCCATACAGAGTCATACTCTTGTTGAAGTAGTTTGGTGTGGTGATCCACAACCTCCTGCCAGTCTTCCAAACTAGGTAACATTAGGTCTGCGACGCGACTTCCGTGACCAGGGAGTAACACCGTACGTACCAGATAGCCTTGCTGAGCAAGATAAGTTGCTATGTCGTGAAATGAGTAAGGGGAATCACCCAAGCCGTGAACAAGCAACACGGCTTGGCCGTTTGGTTGCTGTGGCTGATATTCGGTTGGAGAGTTTAGCTCAATCTCTTTCTGGTGATCTTGCGAAACAAATATACGGTGTGAGGCTAACCATTCCTGTGTATCTGATTGATAGCGTTCAAAATTATCTTGTTGATAAGCTGGAAGCTCACCAGAAGCTTGATATGCGGGAACAATAGGTTCATGAGAACAACCAAATATGCCAATCAATGCGAGTGTCGGTAAGCTGAATTTAATGATTTTGTTCATGCCTGATCTATTAATCGGTTTCTTGTAGATGGTGTGAGTTCAAAAGTGGGCCTAATGCCCACTGTAACAAAGCTAACGAAACGTTGTGTTATCGCTTGTTCGACAGGTCTTCGTATTCGCCTTCAATCACACCGGCATCTCGATTTGACGAGTAGTGGTTATTCATACGAGATGTAAAGCCTTGTTGGCTCATCTGCTTCTGAATTTTTTTCCCTGTGATGAGGGCTGCAATCGTTAGAGGGATAGCAAGCAGCAAGCTGGTGAATAGCGCGATAAGACCAGTGAAGAGAGCTGCAACAGTCACTAAGATATTTTTCATAATTCATTTCCTCTTTTTCTATGCTGTCACTCTAACAAAGCTTTTCTGAACGAAACATGAACGGTGTTCAAAAAATTATTTGCAGTCATATTGACCTAGGTGTGTTTATTTTTAGTGGGATTTTGTAGTCATAAATACGCACCATTATTATGGATATAACTATTTTCATATATAAAACAATAACTTAAAAGTTGGCACGGAAGGTGCTCTAGGGTGTAGGAAAAATAAATCATTGTGAGCCAAGAACTTACAACAAACGACTATTACTGGAGCCCAATATGTTCTGTATTCAATGTGAACAAACTATTCAAACACCGACAGTTAAAGGCTGCTCATTTGCACAAGGTATGTGTGGTAAAACTTCTGAAGTTTCTGATCTGCAAGATGTGTTGGTGTACTCACTGCAAGGGGTTTCTTTTTGGGCCAATCTAGGCCGCGCTTGCAACGTTATTGACACGGAAATCGATGAGTGGGCACCACGAGCATTTTTCGCGACATTAACGAATGTTAACTTCGACCCTGAGCGTATCATCGAATTTGCTCAACAGTCACACGAGTACAAGCAGCGTTTAGAGCAGCAAGTTCGTGCTGCTGCACTGCTCGTTGGTTTTGAAATTCCTGCATTGTCTCCAGCTGCTCAGTTCGATCTTCCTACGGATAGCAGTCAGTTACTGGCTCTTGCACCACAAGCAGCGGTTAACCGTGGCCATGACTCGCAACACGAAGACGTGATTGGCCTACGCCTACTGTGCCTATACGGCTTGAAAGGTGCTGCAGCATACATGGAACACGCACGTGTACTTGGTCAAACTGACCAAGACATCCACGCTGAATACCACCAAATCATGGCGTTCTTAGGTACTGATCCAACAGATCTAAAACAGCTGCTTGATACATCAATGCAGATTGGTCTGATGAACTACAAAGTAATGGAGATGTTGGACAAAGGCGAAACCGATACTTTTGGTCACCCACAGCCAACAGCTGTGAACGTTAAAACTAAGAAAGGTCACTGTATCCTTGTTTCTGGTCACGACCTACATGACTTAGAAAAAATCCTGCAACAGACGGAAGGCAAGGGTATCAATGTTTACACCAATGGTGAGATGCTTCCAGCTCACGGTTACCCAGAACTAAGCAAGTACCCACACTTAGCAGGTAACTACGGTAGCGCATGGCAGAACCAACAAAAAGAGTTCGCTAACTTCCCAGGCGCGATTGTGATGACCTCTAACTGTCTACTTAACCCAGATGTTGGCGCGTACGCAGATCGTCTATTCACACGTAGCATTGTAGGTTGGCCAGGTGTTGCTCACCTTGAAGGCGATGACTTCAGCGCAGTTATTGATTGTGCATTAGCGCAAGAGGGCTTCAAACACGACGAGATCGAACAGATGATCACGGTTGGTTTTGGGCGCAATGCGCTTATGGAAGCGGCTCCGGCTGTTGTTGAGCAAGTAAAAGAAGGCAACATCAAACACTTCTTCCTAGTGGGTGGTTGTGATGGTGATAAAGCTGAGCGTAGCTACTACACCGACTTTACGGCTCAAGCGCCTGACGATTCAGTTATCCTAACTCTTGCTTGTGGTAAGTTCCGTTTCAACAAGAACCAGTTTGGTGACATTAACGGCATCCCACGTCTTCTAGATGTTGGCCAATGTAATGACGCTTACTCTGCGATTCAACTTGCACTTGCACTGTCGCAAGAGTTTGATTGCGGCATTAATGAGCTTCCACTGACACTAGTACTCTCTTGGTTTGAGCAGAAAGCGATTGTCATCCTACTGACTCTGTTTGCACTGGGTGTTAAAGGGATTTACACAGGCCCAACCGCACCTGCGTTCTTAACCGAGAACCTACTGAAGATCATTCAAGATGAGTTCGACATGCGTGCTATTTCTACACCTGAACAAGATCTTAAAACAATCCTAGCGGCTTAATCTCGCTAACCAAGCCTCGAGCCTAATTGAGAGATTCTATTTGTGGCCCGAGGCTTTTGTCGTTCATCCCAAATTATAAAAGTGAGTATAACTATGTACGCTTGGTCTGATAGCGATTCAATCTCTTTGGTTTGTCTTAAAAAGTGGCATGAAACGCCGGATACGGTTAGCTTTGAATTGGGCTCTATTCCACAAGATCTCCACTTCAACTTCAAGCCGGGTCAATTTATTACGCTTGGTTTGAATATGCCACAGAAAATGGACTATCGAGCTTACTCCATTGCCTCAGATACGGATGATAACCGCTTAAAATTGACGGTAAAACGTGTCGAGGGCGGGTTAGTCTCAAACTTCATTGTCGATGAACTAGACGAAGGGGATGAAGTAACGGTACTCAAACCGGCGGGTGAATTTAATTGTATTGATTGTAAACCAAGTGCGACAAACAAAGTGACTTTAGTGAGTGCTGGCTGTGGCATTACGCCAGTGATTTCAATGGTTAAGTATTGGTTGAAGCACGATCCCGCGATTGAAATTGACTTCATCCATCAGGCTCGCAGCAAGCATGAAACCATCTACTTTGAAGAGCTCAGTCAGTTAGATGACATGCATCCGAACTTTAACTTAAAACTATTACTGAAAGATAACCAAGGCACAACCGCGCCTCAAGGACGTTTAGATAAGAGTTGGTTGGTTCGCCTGTCTCCTGACATTCTAGAAAGAACCGTGTATCTATGTGGGCCAGTTGGCTTCATGGAAGACGTAGAAGGTTACTTGACTGAGCTTGAATTCAACATGGCTAACTTCTACCAAGAAAGCTTTACGCCAATCTCGAAACTGGAGTCTACGGACGAAACAGAAGTTGGGTCGCAAGGTGGGTCAGTTGAAGTGTTCGTCCCTGCGTTTGGTGCGAAAGTTGAAGCTGATTTAGGAACGCCACTAGCAGATTCATTAGAGAAGGCGGGTGTGCCGATCATCATTGCGTGCCGCAGTGGTATTTGTGGCTCTTGTAAATGCAAAGTCACGAAGGGCAGTGTTACTTCGAGCAGCCAAGAAACGCTTACCCCAGAAGAGATTGAACAAGGCTATGTATTGGCATGTTCAAGCACTATTGAGAGTGAGCTAGAAGTCGAACTCGGGTAGTTCGGCATATTAGATGTTTTAGTGATGTTAGTATCTGAATCACTGAGATGAAAAAGGCCACTTAGTTCGGTTAGAGAGAGCAGAACCAAGTGGCAACCTTCCAAGAATTGACCGTAAAGTACTCGATGAAAGGGGGGTAGCGAAGCTCATACGAACTTCGCCTATATGATTATTATGTTGTGGAGCTTTTTATACCTAGAGGATTAAACCGCTGGGTAAGTTTTGTAGCGTACGCCCATCATCTGTTCCATACAGTGAACCACTTGGCAGCTGTATCCGAACTCATTGTCGTACCAGATATAAAGTACAGCACGGTTGTCTTGTGCAATTGTTGCAACACCATCGACAACGCCTGGGTGACGAGAACCGACTAAGTCAGTTGATACCACTTCCGTTGAATCTGTGTAGTCGATTTGTGCTGAAAGTGGAGAAGATAGCGCCATTTCACGTAGGTACGTGTTTAGCTCTTCTTTCGTTGTACCTGTTTCTAGGTTTAGGTTAGCAACTGCCATTGACACGTTTGGTGTCGGTACGCGAATTGCGTTACCAGTTAGCTTACCAGCCATCTCAGGCATCGCCTTCGCTACCGCTTTCGCTGCACCTGTTGAAGTCAGAACCATGTTCAGTGAAGCTGCACGGCCACGACGATCGCCTGAGTGGAAGTTATCAATCAGGTTTTGGTCGTTTGTGAACGAGTGAACTGTCTCAATGTGACCCGATGTTACGCCAAACTTGTCGTGTACAGCTTTCAATACCGGAGTGATTGCGTTTGTCGTACAGCTTGCTGCTGAGATGATCGTATCTTCTGGTTTGATAACGTCTTCGTTCACACCAAATACAACGTTCTTGATGTCGCCTTTACCTGGAGCAGTAAGAAGTACTTTGCTTGCACCGTTACACGCAACGTGCTGGCCTAGGCCTTCTGCGTCACGCCACACACCTGTGTTATCAACAACCAGAGCGTTATCAATACCGTAAGCCGTGTAATCAACATCTTCTGGCTTGTTCGCGTAGATAACTTGAATGAAGTTACCGTTAACAATGATTGCTTTGCGCTCACTATCGATAACGATGCTGCCGTTGAATTGGCCATGTACTGAGTCACGGCGCAGTAGGCTAGCACGCTTCTCTAGATCACCATCTTTACCACCACGAACCACGATAGCACGTAGACGAAGTGGGTAACCTGGGCCACTTTTCTCAACAAGGATACGAGTCAGTAGTCGACCGATACGACCGAAACCGTACAACACAACATCACGAGGCTTAGTCATCGCTTCGCCTTCTAGTGACTCAACTAGAGCCGTTTGAAGGAAGTCATCCATCGCAGCAACATCATCGTGGTTTTCCCAGTATTGATGCGCTAGGCGACCTACATCAACGCGGCAAGGAGATAAGCGCATCGAGAGTAGGTGTTGGATAATTGGTTGTGTTTGTGAAGGGGTAAGCGGGGAGCCTGTGTAGTGCTTTGAAAGTCGGTGAGCTTTGATGATGTCAATAGTCGTTGCGTTAACTAGAGTCTTTCCGAAGAGAATGACTTCAACGCCTTTTTGACGGTATAGCTGACCAAGAGTTGGGGCGATAGATTCAGCAATAGTTTGACTAGTTTGCCAGTCTAGGAGGTGCTTTTCAGGGCTCATCTTTACTTGGGACCTTTCACGTTAAGTTTTGCAGGCTTGGCGAGTGTAGGGTGCTTACCTGCTTGGGGGATAAACCGTTGTGCTGTGATCTTAAATTGTCACTTTTATTGGCACGAATTAGGCTTGTATTTAAGTTGTAATTTTTATGTGGCGGGATTGTAAGGTAAGGCTTGTTATTCTGCTAGTAAAATTAAATCCAGCTATATTGGCTGATTTAGCTAGAATTTTTGGTTATAACGTCGAGTTTTGTGATATGCAACACTATTGACTTTATCAATTTGTAGCACTTATTTTTTGTCGAAAAATACTTAGATCAAAAAGAGAATGCAAACGGTTGCTTTTTGGGATTTTAAAGTGTGATCAAAATACTCAAATAAATGGAATGAGTTAACAATGTGGTGGAAATGTGTCCACCTAAGTCTATAGCTCGCTCAAATTAGCCTATTGCGAGGAATTCTTAAGGATTTAACACGAAAAATATTCGACTTATTTACTAGATAAGTCCGCTTGTGACGCTTTATTTACTGTCAAATCGGATACTAACAAGATTCACAATAGCAACAATGGCGATGAGTAATTGCGATTTAGTCTATGGATTTGTGGTGACTTATAGATTGTTTGTATGGAATTGTTCGGTACAAGTTGCATATTTGATCAATTAAACGCCGTGAGTGTCCTATTATTAAAATTAGACTGGTGACATTGCTTTCAAGGAAGGGAGTGATTTAGCGGAAATGATAAATATATCAATTAGGTGGCGGTTGATTTTGCTGTCCTCTATCTCGATTCTCTTTATGCTCGGTTTTACGATAAATGAGGCGTTAAAGAATAGAGAGCAGGTAACGAACTTAGAAGCGACTCGAGTCAGGGTTGAGGCGCTTCAAGCCTTTAGTGCGTTGTCTGGCGATATATATCGTTTACTCAGGCTACCAAACTCCTCCCCAATCCGAGAAAGTGCTTACACCTCTGCGAACAAAGAATTTGATCTTATTCTCCAGTACAACAAGCAATTAGAAGGGCTTTCTGCTCAATGGGATATCGCCAATTCACTTCGAGATTTTAATCAAGTATTGATCGAGCTCCAACAACCGTCGCCCGCACAAAGGCCGTATCTTGGCGTATTAGCATTTGATGTATTGCAGGAGATACTGGTTGAGCTGAATGATGTCGATATATTTCTTGCGGATGACAGTATCAAGATAGAAGGGAAGATCTTTAGTGATCTCAATAACTTTGTGTTTTGGACGCAGAAAGAAGCGTGGGTTGGTTACAAGCTTTACCTTTATCCGGAGTTGAGAGAAGACAGCCTTGATCATTATCTCAGTACTATTCATCGACAATCCCAATATCTCAATGCCTTTATCCGAAACAGTGATTCTTCTATACGACTCCGACAGCTCATTGATGTGTTTGCTAGTAAGGAGTATCAAGAGAGTATTGATTTCAGAGAGCGGATATTTAAGAGGCAATTTGATTCACAGGAGATCAAACATTACGTCTCTGGCTTAGAACAAAGGCATGTTGTTACGTTGCAAGTGGTGGATAGCTACACCGCAGAGCTTCAAGGGCAACTTGCTGCGCGGATTGAAGAGCAAAAGATCCGCACCACACTGACGACGATGTTTGTTATTACTTTGGCGTCGTTGGTATTTTGGCTGACGTCAACGACGTCGCTACGTCTGAATCGAAATCTCTCTTACATTCTTGATGGTATGTCGGACCAAAATCGTGGCACAGGGGAGCATAAGCCCATTGAAACAGAAGGACATGATGAGCTGACTCAATTTGCGGACAAGGTCAACGAGATCATGAGCGACAATCAACAACACTACCGGGATTTGATTGAAGCAAAAGAGGATGCTATCTCAGCTAACCGTGCCAAAAGTGCCTTTTTAGCGAATATGTCTCATGAGATTCGAACCCCGCTCAATGGCATTATCGGCATGGCTGAGATCCTCTCGCAGAGTCAATTGAATGCAAACCAGCAAGAAGTTTTGTCTGATATTGAATCCTCTTCGCATACTCTGCTTGTGTTGCTCAACGATATTCTCGATTTGTCGAAGATTGAATCAGGTAATTTGTTGCTCTCCCCTCAAGCGGCTGATCTACGTGAAGTGGTGTATGACTCTGTTAGTGTTATTTTGTCTAAAGCGATCAGTAAGAATGTCGAGTTGAATATCAACATAGACGCGAATACACCGCACCAGTTGTTATTTGATGAACACCGGTTACGTCAGGTAATGACCAATTTGTTGTCAAATGCGATCAAATTTACCGACTCAGGTGCGATCAGCACGACGGTAACCTATACACCCAGTTCAGAAACAAGAGGCATGGTGGAGTGCCAAGTTGCAGATACGGGGATTGGTATAGAAGAGAGTAAGCTCGACTCTATATTTGAGCCATTTACTCAAGAAGATGGCAGTATCACGCGCCAATTTGGTGGTACGGGGTTGGGTTTGGCAATCTGTCGTCAGTTGATTGACCTTATGGATGGCCGAATTGCGGCGATGTCAGTAAAAGGCGAAGGCTCAAAGTTCATCTTCAGTTTTTATGTTGATACTGTAGAAAGTAAGCCGAAAACATTCGATAACTTGAAAACGGCACTCATTGTTTCTAATAGCTTTAACTATGTAGCGCAATTAAGCCGAGAGTGTGAACGTTTTGGAATTCAGTCTGAAGTGGTTCCGTCGATTAATGACATCTCGAACTCACAGCTAGATTGTGATGTTCTGCTCTATTGCCATACGTTGCATCAACAAATGGATCGCGACCTTGCTGCATTGAAACAGCGCTATCCAATTTCTAAGGTGATTGTTTGTCAGCATCACTTGTTTAAAACCAATCAAATTACCGAGTCAGTGCATTCGACACACACAGTCCCATTTTTAGGAAAGCGTTTTTCAAACAGTCTACTCGCGCTAGACAGTGGTGTTAGTCAAGCCGCGGATAAGCCGACGAAATCGGAAGATGTCCATGAACTCAATCGAAGAATACTGATCGTTGAAGATAATTTAATGAATCAGAAAATTGCGAGCTTCTTTTTGGAAAAAGCGGGCTATGAGTACATCATCACCAGTAATGGGCAGGAAGCCGTCGATGTCGTAACTCAGGGCGAGCAATTTGACGCGATACTCATGGATTGTATGATGCCAGTCATGGATGGTATTACCGCGACCCAGGCAATTCGAGCATGGGAGAAAGAGCAAGGTATCGCACCGCTACCAATCATCGCATTAACTGCTAGCGTGCTTGACGAAGACATCAAGGACTGTTTTGAAGCAGGTATGAATGCTTATCTTCCCAAGCCATACAAATCTCACCAGTTGTACGAGCTTTTTGATAGCTTGGGAATCGTCTAACCAAGTGGCGATCACCGTCAAGTTAAAACACAGAATCATTGATCAGTTGGAAAGGACAATTAACGCACTTCCATTCCAAGGTTATACTGTGCAAGACAGCGACCGACATAACTTACCTTTAAAAGTGCAGCAATCACGATGGTTCCGATATGAGCCGCTATTTGAGCCGCGAGGGAGAAGCTGTCAGCAAGAGGGTAGGCGATAATGATACTTACGAGCATTAGTAGTGTAGTGATGATTAGCCCAGCATTGGAAACAGAAAGAAGTGTTTTAAAAGTTGTTTGAGTTGGTTTCATGATGCGTCCTCATAATCTTGATTTATTATGAGTAGAGCAAAACTCGTTCCAATTATTTTATATCTTTTTAATCAATAATTTATAATTATTGCCCTCATTAATGAAGTCATAATGACATAGTGGGTATTTGTGTCATTATGACTTTGATGCGTCCTTACCACTGCCTAAAGCCACATGTATCGATATGAAATCGTACGCCATCATAAAGGCCCAATCCGACGTTATGTTCCTTCCCATTTTTAGCGTGGATTTGTTTTAATTTTACATGTAACTCTTCGCGTGAAATATCTTCTGATGGCACTAAGTCCAATGCACAAAACTCTAGGTGCTTACTGCGAGGAGCCCCTCCCGCTTGTTGGTTATAGTTACTGGTTCGCTCCCCTGATACCGGAATAACAACGCCAATTTCTGGCTCGATAAAAGTCTGGATGAACGTAAGCGTTTTGATCATTTTGGGCATATGTTGAACATTGGGTAAGCTAAAGAGTGTGGTGTCGCTGAGTACCCAGTCTGTACCTTGGAGTAAGATCAGGTGCAAAGGCATGGTTTCTTTGATGCCTGCATCTCTGAGTTGCTGTCCGATGTTAGCGACTTTTTTCTCTGCGTTATTGAGTAGAACCCAGCCTTGGAAAGCGGCTCTGGTTGGAACCTTATAGCCTCTGACATCAACAACAAGGTCGTCGTAGCTAATCTCTCGCTCTGTAGTGTAGAGTTTTTCTAGTTCATCGGTGTGGGGTTCAGTAGTAGATAAGAGGGCGGCAATCAACAAAGTGGTATACATAGAATGACTCCAACAGTGGCAGTCATTTGAGTATAGTCGCTAAATTTAGAGGTAAAAAAACCCACTTAACAAAGTGGGCTAATATCATTCGTTGGACTTCGAGGGCTTATTTTTTGCCTTGAGTTTGCTTGTCTTCTTCCGTTAGTTCACGGATGCGGCGGCTGATGTCGCGACGAGCTTTAGAGATTTCAGCACTCTTGATGATGTGGTCATCAACACGGTCTTCATAGTCCGCTTTCATATTTTTGATGATGCCTAGGATTTCATCGTGAGACATTTCTGGCTTAATGTAGTCCAGTAGGTTGTCTAGAAGATCAACACGTTTGCGGTTATCACGAACTTTCTTTTCGTTGTCTAGAAGCTCACGCTTAAGCTTATTCTTACGACGTGCTTGGTTAACAATTTCAAATACGCTACTCATAGATTCCTTTTCCTAATCGTCATATACGTTATCTGATTCTGATTAAAGCACATCGAATGCGGTTGTAACAGTCTTTAGATCAAAGCAAAAGTAAGGTTGTTTAATTATTCATCACTCTGTTACTCAGCTGATTGTTTTTCTCGGACAGTTCACGATAGTATCTTGCTTAGAGGCAAGCATTATATGAAATGTGAGATGAACCAATCAGAACCAAATAACGAGGAATCGAAAGCGATCTCTCAAGAAGCTTGCAACGAGCAAGACAAGCTTCGAACTGCTTATGTAAAAGAACGCACCAACTTAGAAGTGGTGGAAATTGAGTTAAATCGTTCTAAGATCATGGTGATTGATGAACAAGGCCGAAAAAGAAGAGTCCCTATTCTGTCTGAGCACTAATCCGTTGGGTTAGCCTTGAATGTGTTTTAGACGGAATTGAAAATAATAAAAAAGGAAAAAGAATGAACACGCAACTTTCCGCAATAGAAGCTCGTATTATTGGTTGTTTAATAGAGAAAGAGGTGACGACCCCTGATCACTATCCTCTTACTCTCAATAGCTTAACAACCGCGTGTAACCAGAAGAGCAACCGTGAGCCTGTTTTATCTCTTTCTGAGTCAGACGTGCTTGATGCTGTTGATGGCCTGATTTCCCGTCGCTTAGTGAGTGACGAAAGTGGCTTTAATAGCCGTGTGAGTAAGTACCAACACCGTTTCTGCAACACCGAGTTTGGTGATCTGCAGTTTACAGAACAAGAACGTGCGATTATCTGCTGCATGTTATTGCGCGGTGCACAAACACCAGGCGAATTAAGAACACGCACTGGGCGTTTGGCTAACTTCACAGACGTAAAAGAGGTGGAAGCGGTTTTAGACAAATTAGCGGCTCGTGAAGAGGGTGCTCTTGTTGTTAAGCTACCTAGAGAAGCGGGTAAACGTGAATCTCGTTATCAGCACCTGCTGAGTGGTGAAGTTGACGTGGAAGCATTGGCATCTGCAGCGCCAGCAATGGCATCTGGTTCTGGTAATGAACGCGTAGAAGCTTTAGAAGCAGAAGTTGAAAATCTAAAGAAAGAGTTAGCAGAACTAAAAGTTCTGGTTGAATCTCTTATTTAGATGACAGACAAGAAATTAGATGCGGATTGGGTGGTATACCTGATCCGCACTCGTCACAACGCCCTGTACTGTGGCATCACCAATAATCTGTCTCGACGATTCGAGCAGCATGAGCAAGGTAAAGGAGCGAAAGCTCTCAAGGGTAAAGGCCCTTTATCACTTGAATGGAGCCACAACGCAGGCTCGAAAAGCCATGCACTGAGAATTGAGTACTCCATAAAACAACTCTCTAAACCGCGTAAAGAATGTCTGGTTACAAAGCAACTGTGCGTCGATATTCAAGATGAGAAAATTGTTTATTTTGAACCAGTGTTCAAGTCTTAGCTATTTCTCTTTGACACTGACTTTATTCTCTCTTTATTACTTGGCTGAATGTGATTTTGGCTGATTCTTAAGTCCCTGTATTAATTTAAAACCAAGTTCATAATTTTTAATAGGAATGATGTTCTAATTATTGTTTGAGCCTATCATTTTTCACGGTTGTCCTACATAATGTATTAAAAGTCA
Organism: Vibrio fortis; assembly: GCF_024347475.1. NCBI lineage: Bacteria > Pseudomonadati > Pseudomonadota > Gammaproteobacteria > Vibrionales > Vibrionaceae > Vibrio > Vibrio fortis. Next base: position 1,636,878 of record NZ_AP025488.1, on the reverse strand, counting down.
TACAACGATATGACATCAGGCTAGGTAAAAAATGAGCCAAAGTAGCTCATAAAAAATGAGAAAATAATGAAACGTTCACTTATGTTGCTTGGGGCTTCGCTATTGTCAGGGCCAGCCCTTTCCCACGGTACGCATGTGCTTAATGGCTATTGGGAATACCAAGAGTTTTTGGATAAGTTCCCAGCGCAAAAAGCGCTGACTGAACATATGAACCAAGCCGTTCAAAAACACCCTGTTCCTTTGCAAGTCAAACAACAAGAACCTATCACTATATCGGTCGTATATCCTGGCCAGCAGATCTCAGATTACTGGGTGAGGAATATTCAAGCATTTGAAAAGCGTTTGGATAAACTCAGAATTAATTATCAAATAAATCAGGTCTTTACTCGTGTCAACGCCGATTTGGCTCAGCAAAGTATTTCTCTTCAAGAAGCGATAGAAAACAAAACGGATTATCTAATTTTCACGCTCGACACAACGCGCCATCGCAAATTTATTGAACACGTTCTGAGCTCAACTAATACCAAGCTGATTCTACAAAACATCACAACACCAGTTCGAGCTTGGGAAGAGCGACAGCCATTTATGTACGTGGGTTTTGATCATGCAACAGGCAGTTTGAAGCTTGCTGACTACTTCAAAACGCATTCAGGAGAAGAGAGCGAGTACTCAGTACTTTATCGCTCAGAAGGCTACATCAGTGATGCCCGTGGCGATACCTTTATCCATGAAATGAGTGAAGAGACCAACTTTAAACTAAAGTCTTCTTTTTATACTAAGTCTGATAAAGAGAGTGGCTATAAAGCCGCTAAGATCAGCATTGCTCGCAATCAAGATCTCGATTTCATCTACGCATGCGCCACTGATGTCGCGCTAGGCGCTGCTGAGGCCATCCGTGAATCGGGTTTAGATATCAAACTCAATGGTTGGGGTGGTGGTTCCGCTGAATTAGAAGCGTTGGCTCGTGGTGAGCTAGATGTTACTGTGATGCGAATGAATGATGACACGGGTATAGCGATGGCAGAAGCCATTAAATGGGACTTAGAAGGCTATGCTGTACCAACAGTTTACTCTGGAGACTTCGAGGTTGTGACCAAAGAAGACAGCCCAGAACGTATAGAAGCACTAAAACAACGAGCCTTTAGATACTCAGGAAAATAATGAAGAAAAGCTACGCTACCACGCCACGTAATACACTCGCGAAACTCATCACCCGAATTATTATTCTGGTGATTGGCGTGATGGCAATTGGTGTGTTGATTCATAACTATGAAACCAGCAGTAGCATCGTAAAGCAAGAAACCAAGCGAACGGTCCAGCAAACGTCCAGTTTGATACAAAACATGTTTGATTACCGTTTATCGGTACTACAAATCCATCAAGATAGCAGCTCTCACAGCACCATGCTCAAGGAGTATTTCGCCAATGGGGATAGAGAAGAACTCAGCTATTTCTTCTTTGGCGTTGATCAGCGAGAACCCAACCATGCACCCGATATGCGCTTTGTTACAACGCATGATGGCGTCTCTTGGGATGACGGCAATGGTCAGTTTTATGGCTTTGATGAGAGCAGTTTGGAGTATATCTCTTCTCAGGTTGCGTTCAGTAGTAACTGGCACTTTCTTGAGCTGGATACGGAAATTGGTAAACGCCATCTGCTTGCACGCAAAACCCCTATCGTGGATAACAAGACGGGTGAGGTGCTGGGGCAGCTCTATATCACCATTGTTTTAGACAATAACTTCTCTCTTGCAGAGTCCATTCAGCAAGGTAGTAACTGCGAGAATATTGTCATTGAAGCGCATGGCGATCCCGTCACATCAACCTTCAGTGGGGATGAACCATACTCTCTCAAAGATGTTCTCTCTTACCGAGTACATGAACAGCTTCCTGAACATTTCGTCACGATTGCAAGAATCAAGATAAACGCAGTGGATACACCACTAACGATTCGTGCAGTCCAGAAGAACAGTAACTTTATCGCGCTCGAAGAGAACTATGAGCGTGCTATCGCGGCTGTAATTATCGTTCTGATCGCCATGTCTTTCTTCGCAAGAGGTTGGATACATAAGCGTGTGTCTAAAGAGCTAAATAAACTGATGGAATTTACTCGTTCTGCGAGTGATAACCACGAAGTCCATAAGTTTGATGGTTCGAACATTTATGAGTTTCACCACATTGGCTGCACGTTAGAAGACACCTTTGAGCGACTAGCAGAACAGAGACAAAAATTCCAAGACTTGTTTAACTTTGCACACTCCCCGATTTTGGTTTGGTCTGAAAGTGGCACTTTGATTCAGATGAACCCAGCCGCTCGTATGGCGATGTTCGCGGATGATGACTTTAAAGGCGTCTTAGCTCAAGAGTTTGAGAAAAAGATGCAGCCGAATGTGTTGATGGTTTTAAACGGCGCAAAGTTAACGGGTATCAATGTTCCGATTGGCGATAAAGTATTTCGTTGGAACATGTCGGCGATACGTGTTGAGCATGGCATTACTGGCGTAGTTGTTCAGGGGCAAGATATCACTAAGCTGGTGGAAGCGGAGCGTCAAGCAGATCGCGCTCGTGAAGAAGCGGAGCACCTTGCAAATGTTCGTGCGGATTTCCTCGCTAAAATGAGCCACGAAATTCGAACACCGTTAAATGGCATTTTGGGTGTGTCTCAGCTATTGAAACGCTCTGTGACAAGTGAAGGTAATAGAGAGAAAGTGGATGTTTTGTGTAACAGTGCCGAACACCTACTTGCAGTGCTCAATGATATTCTGGACTTTTCTAAAATCGAACAGGGTCAGTTTAATATCCAAAAGAAAGAATTCCGACTTTCAGAGCTCATCAATACCTTGGATAGTATCTATAGACCACTTTGTATCGAGAAATCGATCAGCTTTGATATTGAAAGCCGACTACCAGAGGAGCTGGAGATCTACACGGATCAAGTTCGTCTAAATCAGATCATGTTTAACCTCTTGAGTAATGCATTGAAATTCACTCATTCGGGAGGTGTGTTCGTTTCATTTGATTTAGAAACCACGATTAACACTAACCGAGCGGGTTTAATCATCAAGGTTAAGGACAGTGGTATTGGTATTGAACCTGAGAAACTAGACGCTGTATTTGAACCTTTTGTTCAAGCTGAGGAAACCACGACGCGTGAATACGGTGGTACGGGGCTTGGGTTAGCAATCGTTAAGAATTTAGTCGATATGCTTGAAGGCGATATTAGAGTAAGAAGTCGTAAGGATGCTGGGTCTGAATTCGTTATCGATATTCCAGTAACCTATCGAACTGAGCCAATTACAGGCCCTAAGTTGGATGAGTCTACAGCGCCACGAGATTTGTTTGATAAATCACTGAAGGTGCTATTGGTCGAAGATAATCATACCAACGCCTTTATTGCGCAGGCATTTTGTAAGAAATATGGAATGTCGGTAACGTGGGCGAAAGATGGTTTAGAGGCCATGGCGTATGCTGAGCTTCAGCCCTATGACCTTATCTTAATGGACAATCAACTTCCGAATTTAGGTGGTGTAGAGACTACGATCAAATTGAGGGAAGAGCTTCACTTACAAACGCCGATCTATGCTTGCACGGCTGACGCACAAATCTCAACTCGAGATCGCTTTATGCAAGCCGGTGCGAATTATGTGATTGTGAAGCCGATAAAAGAAGAGTCTTTGCACCGTGCATTTATTCATTTCAAAGAGCATTATCAGCCAGTTAAGCGTCTCGTTGGCAATGAGTAAGGCCAATTAAAAGCAAAAAGGCGCATCATGCGCCTTTCTTAATTTTTGACTATTGTCATTACTACAATGTGTTAGAGGTTACCCGTGTTGAAAGCGAGCTCGAGCAGCAGTTTCTTTAATTCTTCATCTAAATCAAGATGTTCTGGGAATTGAATGCCAAGAAGCCAACCTTGACCGTGACGTTTCTTACTCACCACTTTATAGATTAAGTCGTCTGGCAGATGTTCATCTAATATTGAAGAGACTTTAATCTTCATGCCGATATCTATGTCTGATTGCTGAGACAAGAATACACCGCACCCAGAAATTGAAAAATCGATCAGTGTCGCGTCGAGCGTTAAGGTATCAAATGACACTTCACTGCTTAGATTTATCTTGTAGCGCTCATGTTCGCGAATCGGCTTGGTCGCGAAGTTCGAAGGTGGTCTGAGAAAAATTAGATGTGCTGGCTGAGTGATATGAGAGAGAACACTGGTCTTGAAAGCCACAATATGGCCTAACTCAGTGTCAGTGATCGCTCTAATGATAATATCAACGTTATTGAGCTTTCTGAGGGTTAGGGCCTCGGTCGATTTTTGAGATAACTCAAGCACCAGATATTGGTCCTCTTTATGACCAATATAGAGAGTACTCACTTGGATAGAATCTTGTGGGCCAAATTCAAGAACACCTGCTGTACGTGTTCCTGGTTTCAGATATCTAAACAATTCTTGGTTATTATCTTGTGGCATATTTCCATATAAGCAGTGTTGAACAAGTGTTGAAACAATATAACGCTCTGATCGTGTTATGTCATTAGTTTCATTATGTTAATTGATGAGATTTAGAGGTCAACAAATCACGTTTTATGGTCTGACGAGTAAACGAGCAAGTTTTTGAAAACAATGTTTATTTTATTATTCATGGGTGCTTTCCAGCCTTGCAGTCACGCTCAAACTCGATACACTGCTACAGAAAGAAATTAATGGAGAACAGAGAAATGGAACTATCAACTTTTTTGGCGAAACTAGACAGCGAGCCAGAAAGTATTCAGTTTGAAGATACCATGCAGGTGATCGAGAACGGCTATCTATTCACAGAGCGTGAGTTCGCAAACGGAGACGTTGTGAATCAAGCTGGGCAGAACAACGGTTCATGTAAAATCTTTGCGTTTGGCCAATTAGAAGGGCTATCGGAGCAGCAAACCCTGGCGTGTTTTGGTCAGTACTATCGTCATGATGTTTTAGAGTTTCCAGAAAACGATGATCACCAAAACATCCGTAACTTCATTAAACACGGTTGGCAGGGCGTTCGTTTCTCTGAACCAGCGCTGGCAAAAAAATAGTAAACTGCCATTCTATTGCGATAAACGACAAGCTATTGCGACAAACAACAAGAGGGCGCTTTCGGCCCTCTTGTCATATATAGACATTACGCTTGATACTATTCAATAGGCAGGGCAGATAAACACTTGCGACACATACACAAGCCTTGTTTAGGCACACCGCTAGTATCTCTCTTCTCTAACTCAAAACACCAACATGTCTCTTTACCTGCGCTTATATCACATTGTGCGGGTTGGTCGCACTGAGGACATTGGTGAGTTGCACCTTCTGACGAAAGGTTTTGCATCACTTGCTCTCTTTGCTCATCGGAAAGGCTTTTCCAGCCGATGATTTCATTCATTGTTCGATGGCAGCCGCCACAAATACCGCCATTATTTTTACAAGCTGCGATACAAGGTGTTTTCATTTTTCAATTCCTGAAGCATTTGCGTGGCAATGTAACATACTGAGCATAGATGTTAAGAATAGTTCTGTTTAGCCTAGCGATTTACAGGCATTTCAGGTAGCATCTCGCCCCTTTTCTAGCTTGGGGGATATGATTGATGTTCATCGGATTTGACTATGGAACGGCAAACTGCTCAGTTGCTGCAATGATCGAAGGGGCGCCTCGTCTTTTGCCTCTTGAAGGTGATAACTACTATATTCCCTCTACGGTGTTCGCTCCTACACGTGAGAGTGTCTCTGAACACTTGTTCCGTCACCTGAACATTAAACCAAGTGATGCTATTGGTGAGCAGGTTCTGCGCCGTGCCATTGCGGCTAACCGAGAAGAAAGTATCGACTTAGTACCAGAAGATATGGCGTTTGGACAAGCCGCGTTGGATCTATACCTTGAAGATCCAAGAGACGTTTATTACGTGAAGTCTCCGAAGTCATTTTTGGGCGCTAGTGGCTTACACGATGTTCAAGTGAGCTTCTTTGAGGATTTGGTGTGCGCCATGATGGCGAACATTAAACAGCAAGCTGAACGCTCGACGCAGTGTGCAATTGACCAAGCCGTAATCGGTCGTCCAATCAACTTTCATGGTCGTGGCGGTGAAGAAGCCAACCAACAAGCTGAGCGTATATTGACTCGAGCTGCGACGAGAGCAGGCTTCTCAGATATTGCGTTTCAGTTTGAACCAGTAGCGGCGGGGCTGGAGTACGAGAGCACGCTTACTCACAATCAGACTGTTCTAGTCGTTGATATTGGCGGTGGTACGACAGACTGCTCATTGCTTGAGATGGGGCCGACTTGGGCAGGGAACGCCGACCGAAGTGCAAGCTTATTGGCTCATAGTGGTCAGCGTGTCGGTGGTAATGATCTGGATATCTATCTTGCCTTCAAACGCTTGATGCATCCTTTCGGTATGACCAGCAAAAGCATATCTGGTATCGATATGCCATTGACGCAATTCTGGAACCCAATTGCGATTAACAATGTTGAAGCCCAAAAGAACTTTTACTCCCGAGAAAACCTAGCCGCGTTGAAGCTGTTGCGCAAAGAGGCGGCTGAACCGGAAAAGCTTGATAGGCTAATGCGTGTTTATCATGACACCTTAGGTTACAGCATTGTAAGACGTGCAGAAGAAGCTAAGATTGCCCTTGCAGACAGTCGTGAGTATCGAACGGCAATTCAGGTCGCGTCGGAGTTGGTTGAAGTTGATATCTCTGTCGATCAGATGGTTGAAGCGATTGATACCCCAAAAGCTAAGATGATTGAATTGGTTAAAGAAGCAATTCAACAAGGACAGAAAGTACCAGATGTTATTTATATGACAGGGGGCTCTGCACGCTCTCCAATTCTTCGTCAGGCAGTAGAGCAAGCGGTGCCTAATGTACCTATCGTGAGTGGCAACTATTTTGGTTCCGTTACCGCAGGGCTTGCTCGTTGGGCAGAAACTTGCTTTAAGTAAAGCATAATAAGCCAATGATATTGTTAGCGAAAAGCAACCTTTCCCCAAGGTTGCTTTTTTGTATCTGGGTAATACTGCTGCGAGTTCAGGCTTTGACTTAATAAACCATTTGGAATGATTGGGGACGCTAATAAATTACACGCTGCTAAAAAATTCGGCATGTTACATAATGTTGCGAAATGTTTCCTGGTGGAGTTTGAAATTGATAGAGGAAATTGTGAGGTGAATATCCATTGCTAAATTTTGATTTTAAATTCAAAGATAAGTTTTTATAACTATATATGTTTTCAACTTTTCTGCGCGTTTTGTTTTTATAATGCTTTGTTATTATGTGGTTTTTTGTTTTATCTAGTTCTGTTTGTTTTATTTTATATATTTTAATGCAACTTTTTTGTCATTCATCGCTTACGGTTGCCTCACTTGTTAAATGAAGGTAACAACTTCGGTTTCGGCTAGAGGTTGTTAGTGAGTAAACACCCCAAGTTACAAATGGATATGACAATGAATAAGAAACTTTTAGCGCTTGCTGTTTCTGGCGCTGTATTTGGTACACAGGCAGTTGCAGTAGAACTTTACAACGAAGACGGCACAACATTTGATGTTGGTGGTCACGTTTCTGTAAACGTAAACGGTTCTGAGAAAGAAGATGCTTCAGTAGGCTCAAACTCTCCTCGTATTAACTTTAACGCTACTCAAGATCTTGGTAACGGCTTTACAGCAGACGCTAAAGGTGAATGGCAACTAAATTACCTTGACGGTGGTGACGATACATTCGCAACTCGTCTTGGTTACATTGGTTTAACTCACGATGACTTTGGCCGTGCAGTAGTTGGTACTCAATGGGCACCATATTACGATGTAGCAAGCGTTACAGATATGCCAATTGCTTACGCGAATGACTTCTTATACGACAACCACGGTGCTTTAGGCACTGGTCGTGCAGATAAGATGGTGAGCTACCGCAACGCAATCCAACTTGGTGATGCTGGCGAATTTAGTTTCGGTTTAGGCTGGCAGGGTGACAACACTGTAACTACAGATGTTTATGATGATACAGATCCAACAGATATCGTTCACTCGCGTGTAACAGTTGATTACGGTGACCGTGTTCAAGCTACGCTAGGTTACTCTATTGCTGGCGTTAAGCTAGGCTACGCATTTAGTACTGGCGACTACAAAGAGTTTGGTTCAGCTTCGAAAACCGCTGAATCTCACCTTGTATCTGCAGCATACGGTACTTACGGCTCAGGTTTATACTTAGCTGGTATCTACGCGTCTAATGAAAACATGAACGTTGGTCTAGAAGAGAGTACTGCTTACGAACTTCTAGCTGCATACGGTCTTTCGAACAGCCTAAACCTAAGCGTGAACTACGAAACAGTTGAAGGTGAAGCAACGAAAGGTGCAGCAACGGAAACTTCTCGTGAAGAACTAGCATTGCAAGCTGAGTACAACTTCACTAGCAACATCGTTGGTTACACCGGTTACCAATTTGATCTGAAAAGCGAATCTGGTTACAAGTCTGACGACAAATGGACTATCGGTGCTCGTTACTACCTATAAGCCAATACTAATTCAGCATAGTGTTTACTCCCAAGAGTATTACCCCTCTTAGGATACTGTCCTAAACACTTGCTAGGCCCCTTCCAATCGAAAGGTTGGAAGGGGCTGCTTTATTCTATCTACGAAAAACTTCTTATTTGTTAAGCGCATCCAGACTGCGCTTAAGATCAGATATTTGAAACAAGCTGTTAGGTTGTCAAAGATTCTTCATCATTGATCAGTTAAACTCGTTGCTCGATTAATGGTCAGGGAAAGACAATGAGCAACACTCATTCAGAACAGCAGTGGCAGGACACCAAAATTACCGCAACACCAAGCAAAGTGGTTTGTATCGGTCGAAACTATGTTGATCACATTGAAGAGTTGAACAACGCTATCCCTGAACATATGGTCGTCTTCAACAAGCCAAGTACCTGTGTGACCTCAACCTTAACCTCTTTTCATCAAGAAGCGCTCCATTACGAAGCTGAGATCTGTTTTATTGTCGAACAAGGGCAATATGTCGCAGTAGGTTTAGGCTTAGATCTTACTAAGCGTGAATTGCAGAGCTACTTAAAAGGGAAGGGCTTGCCATGGGAGAGAGCTAAGGCATTTGATGGCTCTGCAGTACTCAGTCGTTTTGTATCCCTAGACGGATTTGATTTGTCGGATCTTAACTTAGAGCTCTTTATCAATTGTATTCGAGTACAGAAAGGACATGTCTCTCAGATGCTTTACCCACCACAAACCATTCTTGAAGAGTTGAGTTCCTACACTACGTTACTTGATGGTGATGTGGTTATGACAGGCACACCTAAAGGCGTAGGAGAGGTTCATCAAGGCGATCTATTCTTGGGACGCTTGAAGTGTGGTGAGCAAACCTTAGTTGAGATCGAGTGGGTCGCCAAGTAACTGAGCAACTATGTAACTAAGAAACTATGTAACTAAGTAAAAGAATCAGATAAATAGGCCATCAATTCAAAGGCTCTACGCACCTGCTTTTTGGGCTGCTGATAACAAACTCCCGTCTACAGATACTAGGTAATTAGCGAATAACGTTGAATAATTGTTCCCAGATGGTTTTTTATTCGTTAAATGATCAAGGTTTTAACTGATTGCATCTAGTGTAAAGCGCTTTGTTGATATAAAATCCGCCGTCTTTTTTATGTCAGCGCACTATCTAATGATCGATCTAGCCATTCTTCCTGTTTACTTAACTGCCGTCGTTGCATTGCTTCTTCTTCCTGGTCCTGACATGCTACTGATCGCCAGCTCTAGTATGAGTTATGGTCGAAAGGTCGGATTGTTTGCGAGCTTAGGTAACGCGACGTCAGGAATCATTTTGACGGTTTTGGCGGCGATGGGGGTATCGGCATTGATAGCGATGAGCCCACTCGCCCTAAAAGCACTGCATCTATTAGGTGGCGCATATCTGCTTAAAATGGGGTGGGATTGTCTGCGCTCGGATCAAGGTGATGCGCCGGAGCTTAGTGACAATTCGGCAGCCAAAGCGTATTACCAAAGAGCGTTGATCAGTAATCTGCTGAATCCAAAAGCTCTTGTCTTTTTCGTGATGTTTTTACCTCAGTTTGTTTCAACCAATATTGAAGCTACATCGGGTGAACAAATGCTTGTATTGGGTTTGCTGCTCAACCTGTTGGGTTTGACCTTTAACTTTTTGCTGGTTGCATTAGCGGGTACCTTAGGTAAGCCACTATTGGAAAACGCGAAGTTTAGAACCTATCAGCAGAAAGTGATGGGCGGCGTGTTTGTGATTTTGTCACTGTGGATGTTGTCTTCGTTCTTTAATTAGCGCTAATCAAACATAAAAATGGACGCCGGAGCGTCCATTATTGTATCTATCGGTTGAGTTCTGCTTGGTGCTGCTTAATCAGTTGGTTCATATAAGTTTCACCGCGCTGTACCGCTTCGGTGTAGCTTTCACCTTGTTCATAAGTAGTTATGGTCTCGTAGTAAACCTTCACTTTTGGCTCAGTGCCTGAAGGTCGAACTATAATCCGAGATCCGTCTTCAAGGTGATAAATGAGCACATCACTGGCAGGAAGATTGATCGCTTCCGTAGCACCACCGACAGTAACACGCAGCGACGATTGCAGGTCTTCAATGACTTTTATCGCAATACCATTAATGGTCGTTGGCTGCTGACTTCGTAGCTTAGAACCGATGGAAGGGGCCGTTGGATCAAGCGCAATGCTGCGTTGAGCATTCGTATACAGTCCGTGTTGCATGTAAATGTCAGCCAGTAGATCCCACACCGTCTTACCTTGTGATTTGAGTTCTTCTACAAGCTGAGCAAATACCACTAGAGCCGAAAGGCCATCTTTATCGCGAACTAGTGTTCCCATTGTGTAGCCAAGCGCTTCTTCATAGGCAAACAAGAATTCGTTGTTGTCATCTTCGAGCTGCATACCCACGTTGGTCAGCCACTTAAAGCCGGTTAACGTTTGGAAGTATTTTGCTCCGTTCGTATTAGCTACTTTTTCTAGCAAGGTTGAAGAGACGATACTGTTACCGACAAGCTGCGTTTTGGCATGTGATTTGGCTGATAAGTATTGCGCAAAAAGCACCCCGACTTGGTCTCCAGTCAACATTTTGTAGCCACCGTCTGGAAGTTTGACTGCAACCGCAAATCGGTCTGCATCAGGGTCGTTGGCACAAGCGATATCGGCATCGACACTTTCCGCTAATTGGACAACTAGGTCCATAGCCCCTTTTTCTTCTGGGTTAGGGAAGTTGACCGTTGGGAAATGCCCGTCTGGTTCACGCTGTTCGGCAACACTGAATACTTTGTGGAAGCCGTTGTCATGGAGTAGATCTTCGGCCATTTGTGCGCCGACGCCATGCATCGCCGTGTATGCGATCACCGTTTCTAAATCTGAACCTTGTTTGCTGATAAAAGAAGCCTGATTTACGGCTTGGCGATAAGCTTGATAATACTCTTCTGTTAACCAAACCAGTTTCTCATCTTGTTCTGCATCGCTTAAGCTCATCAGAGGGATAGGTTTGGTAGCAGCAATATCGATCTCCGCTGCGATACCGCTATCGTGAGGTGGGATGATTTGCGCACCATTTTCCCAGTACACCTTGAAACCATTATATTCCGGTGGGTTATGGCTCGCTGTGACCACGATGCCTGCGGCAGCCCCAAAACGTTCGATACCAAAGGCTACGATAGGTGTCGCGGCTACCTTGCTAGTCAGGTAAACCTTAAATCCAAGTGCACACAAGACAGACGCGGTATCAGTCGCGAATTGTTTTGAATCCAGTCGACCGTCGTAGCCAATAACAACGCCACGTTGAAGAGCTTGTGGGACATGGTCAGCTAAATAGTGGCCTAAGCCTGTCGCTGTCTCTTGAATAACCAAGCGGTTCATTCGATTTGGACCACAGCCCACTTTGCCGCGTAAACCTGCTGTACCAAATTCCAATCGTTGACTGAACCTATCGCTAATTTCATCGTGATTCTTTTCATCAATGAGCAGTTGAAGTTCTTCGCGAGTTCTTGGATCTGGGTCTCTCGCCAACCAGTTCATGGCATCTTGCATATTCATTAACCTTCTCGTTTTAAATCGGCTTGGTCATTAATCTAATTGATATTCATTCGCATTACCTTGAAGGCAATCGTAAAACTTGTGCAAACAGTGATAAAGGTTCGATTTTTTTGTAGAAGCACAAATTAAATAATTGAGCATTTAGTAACTAATGTGACCTTGAATATTTGAGTATCGATAACTAGCCTTTTACATAAATATAACAAAAAGTAACAACTTCGCTGTTTTTGAACCTTTTATCGAGTTTGCTCGTAGCTTTTAACAGGTAGCAGCGTTAGCAATTGCGAATAACAATTGCCTGTCGGTCTGATTCCAAGCCTTTCAATTTTTGTCGGCGTTTGCCGTTTGATAGCTCGCACATATCCAATATGGATGGATAGAGGAGAGATCTTTTGAAACGATTACTGCTGAGGTATGTACTGCTTGTCACTAGTAGTATGTCACTGTTACTGACTCCACTTGCTCAAGCGACGAGTGAGTACAATATGACGCAAGGTGTAACGGAGATTAGTGGCAAGGTATACGAGCTGCACATGCTGATCTTCTATATATGCTGCGCCATCGCGTTTGTTGTTTTTGGGGTGATGTTTTATTCGATCCTGAGACACAGGAAGTCGAAGGGAGCGGTCGCCGCGCATTTTCATGAAAGCACCAAAGTTGAAATTATTTGGACCGTCATTCCCATCATTATTCTTATCGCCATGGCGATACCAGCAACCAAGACCTTGATTGCTATGGAAGATACTTCTCAATCTGACATCACTATCAAAATTACAGGATCGCAATGGAAGTGGCACTACAGCTACTTCGGCGAAGATGTTGAGTATTTCAGCCTATTAGCAACCAGTGATAAAGAGATAGAAGGTATCGAAGCGAAGGGCGCGCACTACTTGTTAGAAGTAGACAAACCCCTTGTGCTGCCAATCAATCGTAAAGTACGTTTCTTGATGACTTCAGATGACGTGATTCATTCGTGGTGGGTACCTGCGTTTGCTGTCAAAAAAGACACTATTCCGGGATTCATTAACGAGGCATGGACAAAAATAGATGAACCAGGTGTTTATCGTGGTCAATGTGCCGAGTTGTGTGGGCGTGCTCATGGCTTCATGCCAATTGTGGTCCAAGCCATGGAAGAAGACGAATTTGATGCGTGGTTGGTGGATCAGAAAGCCCTCGCGATTGCTGAGGCTCAGGCTGCTAAGGAGGCATTAGACGCGTCACTTTCTTTAGAAGAATTGAATACGATTGGTGAGCAAGTTTATGCATCCCGCTGTGCTGTGTGTCACCAAGCAAATGGTGAAGGGATACCAGGGGCATTTCCTGCAATTAAAGGCAGTCCGATTGCTCTAGGGAATGTATCGGAGCACATCGATGTTATTGTCTATGGCCGTTCTGGAACTGCAATGCAGGCCTTTGATAATCAACTCACTGAAAAAGAGATCGCTGCTGTCATTACCTATCAACGTAATGCTTGGGGGAACGACACTGGTGACGTTGTTCAAGCGTCAGATATTAATGCTTACAAGCAGCAAGTTGAGGGCGGTGGCGAAGATGCCGCAACCGACTCGAGTTCAACGTCGAATAGCAAGGAGGCGATATGAGTTCACCTATTGATAAGCCGGTGAAATCAGCCCCGGCGGAAGATTTGGCGGCTAGCCATACTGCAGATGACGTAATTGACGCGCCCGAACATGACCATCATGCGGCACCTAAAGGTTGGGCGAGATGGCTCTACTCAACAAACCATAAAGATATAGGCACGCTTTATTTGTGGTTTAGTTTCGCGATGTTCCTAACTGGCGGCGCGATGGCGATGGTGATTCGTGCCGAACTATTTCAACCTGGATTACAGCTAGTCGAGCCTGATTTTTTCAATCAGATGACCACAGTTCACGGATTGATCATGGTGTTTGGTGCGGTAATGCCCGCGTTTACGGGGCTTGCTAACTGGATGATTCCGATGATGATCGGCGCGCCTGATATGGCTTTGCCTCGAATGAACAACCTCAGTTTTTGGATCCTTCCTTTTGCTTTTCTCATTTTAATCGGATCTTTGTTTACTGAAGGTGGTGGTCCCAGCTTTGGTTGGACTTTCTATGCTCCTTTATCGACAACCTACGGGCCCGATAGTACGGCGCTGTTTGTGTTCTCAGTTCATATCATGGGTATCAGTTCGATCATGGGCGCGATTAATGTGATTGTTACTATCGTCAACATGCGAGCACCAGGAATGACTTGGTTCAAACTGCCAATGTTCGTCTGGACATGGTTGATCACTGCGTTCTTGCTGATAGCTGTGATGCCGGTTCTCGCAGGTGCGGTAACTATGGTGTTAACAGATAAGTACTTTGGGACGAGTTTCTTTGATGCTGCTGGCGGGGGAGACCCTGTGATGTTCCAACATATCTTCTGGTTCTTTGGGCATCCAGAGGTGTACATCATGATCTTGCCATCGTTTGGTATTGTTTCAGCGATTATTCCGGCTTTCAGTGGTAAGCGCTTGTTCGGGTATCATTCAATGGTTTACGCAACGTGTAGTATTGCGATTTTGTCTTTCTTGGTGTGGGCACACCATATGTTCACGACCGGGATGCCAGTCTTCGCCGAGCTGTTCTTTATGTACTGTACCATGTTGATTGCTGTGCCTACAGGGGTGAAGGTATTTAACTGGGTGGCGACCATGTGGCGGGGGGCGCTCACCTTCGAAACTCCAATGCTATTTGCTATCGCCTTCATTGTCCTGTTTACCATCGGTGGCTTCTCTGGTTTGATGTTGGCGATTGTTCCAGCCGACTTTCAATATCATGACACCTACTTTGTGGTTGCCCATTTCCACTATGTTCTGGTGACGGGGGCGGTGTTCTCCATCATGGCAGCGGCTTACTATTGGCTTCCCAAATGGACTGGCAACATGTACGACCACAAATTGAGCTTGTGGCACTTCTGGACGTCGGTCATTTCCGTGAATGTTCTGTTCTTCCCTATGCACTTCCTTGGTTTAGCAGGGATGCCGCGCCGTATTCCAGACTACGCCATCCAGTTTGCAGACGTAAACCAAGTGGTATCGATTGGTGGCTTTGCCTTCGGCTTATCGCAGTTGATTTTCTTATGGTTAGTCATTAAATGCATCAAAGGTGGAGAGCCAGCAGAGAGTAAACCTTGGGAAAGAGCGGAAGGGCTAGAGTGGACAGTACCAAGTCCAGCACCGCATCACACCTTTACACATCCACCAAAAGTGGACTGAGGTGAGCTATGAACAAGCAATCGCAAGACGAACATACACAGACTCAAAATAACACTACAAAGCGGTCAACTAAGAAACTGACGGCTTATTTGGTGCTGAGTGTGATTGGCATGTTCGGTTTTGGGTTTGCTTTGGTACCACTGTATGACGTGATGTGTGAAGCGTTGGGCATCAATGGCAAAACGAATACGGTGTCCGCGGTTCAGCCACAAGGTATGCAACCTGATTACAGTCGCACCGTGCGAGTTGAGTTCATGTCACATATTAAACCTGACATGCCATGGCGATTTGAGCCAGAGAAGCGCGTGCTTGAAGTTCACCCTGGTGAAGTGATTCAGACTAACTACATCGCGACCAATATGTCTGGATTGAGTCTAGTTGGGCAAGCGGTGCCATCTGTGTCTCCGGGGAACGGAGCGACCTATTTTAACAAGATGGAATGCTTCTGCTTTAACCAGCAACCATTGAATGCAAAGCAGAGTACAGAGATGGGATTGATCTTCTATATTGAGCCTAATATTCCAGAGTCGATTCATACCCTAACACTCTCTTATACCTTATTTAATATTACTGATGGGACGTCATCAGAGCAGGATGTAGTCGCAAAAAACTGAGTCGTCGCAAGAACCTGTATCAACAAAAGGAGTTGAGCAATGAGTTCTAAAAAGGAAATCTACTTTGTTCCGCATCAGAGTCACTGGCCCTTGGTTGGGGCTGTAGCGTTATTCCTTGTCGCCTTGGGATCAGGGTTAACGGTGCAAAACATGGGCACTGACGCAGCTGGCGGAGTGTTTGGCAAAGTCACCTTGATTCTGGGTTTTGCGGTGCTGCTTTATATGTTGGCAGGTTGGTTTAGCAATGTGATTACCGAGTCGTTAAGTGGTCTTTACTCAGAGCAAATATCGCGTTCCTTTCGACAAGGTATGAGCTGGTTTATCTTTTCCGAAATCATGTTTTTTGGCGCGTTCTTTGGTGCGCTATTTTATGCGCGAATGATCTCTGTGCCGTGGTTGGGTGGTGCCGGGAACAATGAGATGACACATGAGGTATTGTGGCCAATGTTCCAGTCGATGTGGCCATTAACAACGACCCCCGATGGTGTTACGACTCAAGCAATGTCTTGGCAAGGGCTGCCTCTGAAAAACACCGTCATTTTATTGCTCTCTTCTGTAACCCTCCATATGGCGCACTTGAGTCTCGAAAAGAACAAACGCATGGCTCTGACTGTTTGGTTGGAAATAACAATTGTGCTCGCTGGTTTCTTTCTGTTCTTTCAAGCAGAAGAGTATATCCACGCCTATCAAGAGATGAACCTGACGCTGCAGTCAGGCATTTACGGTAATACCTTCTTTTTGCTCACAGGATTTCATGGATTACATGTTTGCTTAGGAACGATTTTCCTGATTGTGCTGTTGGGACGTGTAGCAAAAGATCACTTTACGCCTAAAGACCATTTTGCTTTCCAAGCGGGAAGTTGGTATTGGCACTTTGTTGATGTGGTTTGGTTGGGCTTGTTTATCTTCGTTTATGTTCTGTAATGGGGCTAAGTATTTAGGCATTTGGGTATTAAGGTATATACGCTTAACCGATTAGTAAGGACGTGGATTGGGAGTAATCAAGCCTGTTGCCATAGCAAGGAGCAGTAAAACCACCACAATAGCTGAGAAGAAAACACGTCGCCCGAGGAAGTGACTGAGCTGTTTGCCATTATGTTTACCTGACGAGAACTGAAACAGCGCTTTCATCAGGTTAAAGGCAATAACAAACAGCAGGACGACTAAAAGGACTTTAAACAAGATTACGGATGTGGATGAAACCATGGTGTTAACCCCTAATGAAGCAAATCATCAAAACAATCAACGCCGATATGTTGGCGTGTGGGTGGTTGCTTTCTTAACTGTGGTTTCTGTCGGTCTATTAATCAAGTTAGGGTTATGGCAAAGGGAACGTGGTTTCGAGAAGCAGCAACTAGAACAGCATTTAGCTATGAGAGCAACCCAGCCGAGCAAGCCACTGGCGTCCGTGTTGGCAGATTGGAAAAAATGGGTGAACAGCATCGAGAGCAATGAGCTTTCTTCGATGGAACTGAGTAAGAGCACCGTCGAAGATGAGTACTTAAAAATGCTGAATGGAACTAAGGTGATCGTTAACTTTGCTCAGGAAAGTGGACCAATGTTTTTGCTGGATAACCAAACTCACAAAGGGAGTGTTGGTTACATTCTGTATCAGTTAATGCCCATTACCGGCTTTTCAGAACCCAAACATATATTGGTGGATTTAGGGTTTGTAAAAGCGAACAAAACGCGTAGTGAGCTTCCGGTGATTGATTTGCCTGCAATACCTCGACAAACCTCGGGTCGCTTGTACTTCCGCTCTACTAATCCTCTGAGCTCAGAGTTGGCTCTAGAGGAGACCGAACCAAAGCGTATTCAGAATCTGAATATTGAGGCGATATCGGTATATACCTCGACAGATATTCTTCCAGTCTTGTTTCAACCTTTTTACGATGAAACATGGCCTTATGAATTGCTATGGCGACCAACAGCGATGAAGTCAGAAAAGCACTTTGGTTATTCAGTGCAGTGGTTTTCAATGGCGGCAGTGTTATCGGGATTAATGCTGTTGATTGGCTACCGTTTTATCAGCAAACGCAGTAAAGGGGAGAGTCGCTATGAAGAGTGATGAACAAGCGGCGTTTGAGAAAAAGCGCCGCAAAGGACGATTGCTACTCATTGGTCTGGTGGTCATCTTCGCGTTGCCTGCCATTATTGCCAAAACCGTCTTAGATCAGCATTGGTATAACGAAGGAGCGACCAACAGCGGATTGCTTGTTGAACCTAGGGTTACTCTCGACGATCTCTCTATTGATTTTGAAGATCCAAATAAGGGGTGGTTGATTGGTTACATTGCACCAAATGAATGTGACCAATTGTGTGAACAGCAACTTCACTACATCAAGCAGAGTCATGTAGCACTTGGCAAAAATCGTGAACGCGTTACCCCGGTGATTTTTTTATCGAGTTTTAAAGGCAACAGCGCTGATGAACAGACGTCTTTTACGCAAGTGGCGGGCAACAAAATGCTCACAGACCGACTCGGTGAAGCTTCGATCGTAGTGATTGATCCCTTAGGTCAGTTAGTCATGGTGTACGAGAGTGTGAGCCAGTCAGAGGAGTTGGTGCCTCAATCAAAAGGCTTGATTCATGATTTGAGGAAGTTACTGAAATTGTCTCGAGTCGGCTAAGCGCTAAAGAGAAGAGCGAGTTGTTTCACAACAGGTAGGGAGAGCGATATTGATGATGAATTCAACCCCTAGGCCATTGCTATTACTAGTTAAAGTGAGCTTGATTCTAACGCTTATTGTGATTGTATTGGGCGCTTATACTCGTCTATCTGATGCCGGTTTAGGTTGTCCTGATTGGCCGGGATGTTATGGCAAACTCGTCGTTCCATCGAGCGAATCTGCTGTTGCTAACGCAAACCTAGAATACCCAGAGCGTGTTCTGGAGGCAGATAAAGCTTGGATAGAGATGGTGCATCGTTATTTTGCGGGAACGTTAGGGTTGCTGATTTTTGCGATTACCGCTTGGAGCATATCTAAACGCGTTACTCCAATTGGATTGCCGCTACTTATTGCCGCAACGGTTATTTTTCAAGCGCTGCTCGGAATGTGGACGGTCACGCTGAAACTGATGCCTGTTATTGTGATGGCACACCTTATGGGAGGGTTTACTTTACTCTCTTTGCTTAGCTTGTTGCACTGTCGATTAAATAAGGTTGGGCAGGGGTTTGCACCATTCAAATCTCTTTGGTTGCGATTCTGGGCAAGTATAAGTTTGGTTGTGGTGATAGGTCAGATCTTGCTCGGGGGTTGGACTTCGTCGAATTACGCGGCACTCGTTTGTACTCAGCTGCCTATTTGTGAGGGTAACTGGCTGGCCTACCTAGATTTTGATAAGGCGTTCGATCTTTGGCAACGTGGTCACGACAATTATGAGTTTGGTGTATTGGAGTACCCAGCGCGTTTGACGATTCATGTTATGCATCGGTTTGGTGCTATGGCCGCCGTATTGGTTGTATTAATCACGGTTTATCAACTCTGGTCTCAAGCTGGGCATGGTCAAAGAAAACTCGGTGCTATTTTAGCTTTTGTGCTGTTCTGTCAGGTAGGGCTTGGCATTAGTAATGTCTGGTTCCACTTACCTATTTCGGTTGCAGTGATGCACAACTTGGTCGCGGCACTGTTATTGGTGACTTTAGTCGTGACAAATTTCTTAGTGTGGCAGCGCCAAACGAGAGACTTTTTATTGAAGGGAAGCGCATTAGGCGGAGGTAAGCATGGCTAGTAGAACGGATACGCATAATCAATTTGTACCATCGTCTAACACTACTGTTCGAGAAAAAGCCGCATGGAGAGTCTACCTGACTCTCACCAAGCCCAAGGTCGTTGCGCTGATGTTACTTACGGCGCTGGTAGGGATGTGTCTAGCGGTGCCTAACGGACTGCCCATTCAACAGACGCTCGTGGGGCTTATTGGCATTGGTCTCATGGCTGGATCAGCAGCGGCCTTTAATCACCTCATTGATAGACGAATTGATGGGCAGATGAGTCGGACAAGTCGAAGACCATTACCCTCTGGCGAGCTTAGTAGCACTCGCGTGTTTCTTTTTGCAGCAGCGATCGGTGTTATCGGTTTTGTTGCTTTGGTGGTGTGGGTAAATGCTCTCACAGCTTGGTTAACTTTTGCGAGCTTGTTAGGTTATGCGGTGGTTTATACCATGTACCTCAAGCGAGCGACGCCTCAAAACATTGTTATCGCGGGTATTGCTGGTGCGATGCCGCCTTTACTGGGCTGGACGGCTGTAACTAATGAGTTGCATTCTCACGCTTGGTTGTTAGTGATGATTATCTTCATTTGGACACCTCCACACTTTTGGGCATTGGCGATTCATCGAAGAGATGAGTATGCAAAGGTCAATATTCCTATGCTGCCTGTGACGCATGGGATTGAATACACCAAGACATCCATTTTGCTCTATACATTGCTTCTTAGCGTAGTGTGTATTTTGCCAGTACTGGTGGGGATGAGCGGTTGGATTTATCTTAGCGCTTCGCTACTGCTAAATGGTGGGTTTATCTATCATGCTTGGGTTCTTAAGTATCGCAGTAACCCCAGCAGCGCGATGCAAACTTTCAAGTTTTCCATTTATCACTTAATGGTGTTGTTTGCTGCACTATTGCTTGATCACTACCTTTTATAAACTGCAACAATATTGGAGTTAATGGCGAAGTGCCTTGTATGTATTTATTGCGTGTATACGAGGTACTTTGTCGTTGATAACACAATCAGAGGCGGCATACTCTCGTAAAAAACTGAGTTCATAACAAAACCAAACCTTTGGGTTTCACTAACCTTACGTTGACATTATTTCAATAGAAATTAGCACAATTAATAGGTCTGAATTATACAAAGGGACCCCCATGGAGTTTACTGATCTGGATAGGGATGCACTCTATCAAACTTGGATGTCACAAAAATCGCGCATGCGACTGACTCAAATGGAATTTTCTAAGAAGTTAGGCATGAATCAACTTGCCTTCTCAAGAATGCTAAGAGGTGAAACACCACTGACGATGTCTTTTGTTAGTCAGTTCTGTCGTTTGCTACACCTTGAACCTAAGAACATTCTTCCATCGTTAAAAGAGGGCAGTGAAGGGCCTAAGATCGTCTATTTACAAAGCAGAATGAGCGTCGATGGTGAGATCCAAAATGCTTATATTGAAGGTAATCAGGTGGTCGTTGAATATGCACACACGGTGAAAACCAACTAACTTTAGAAATTGATCGTATATTACTAATAAATTTTCGACATTTCTTTTATATATGGTATAGCATTCTTTGTTGATTCAGTTAATGACCGAGTGCTTATATGCGATTTCTAAAATACTTCCTTCTGGTTGCCATCAGTATGACTCTTTTTGGGTGTGCTGGTGGCCCAATCCAAAAAGCCACTAAATTCACTTCTTATGAAGACTTCACCTCAGGTCCAGACGGCGGTGTCGACCTAGTATGGGCTCGCATTGGTCTGCGCGATGTAGATCGCCTACAGAACAAATTAGATGAGTATGATTCAGTAGTGATTGACCAAATCTTCGTGTTGACCGAAGAGGGTTCGATAGATTCTGATGACGTCCAAGAATTAACGGATCACATGTTAGAGCGCTTGACCGAAAGAATTTCCCAATACAAAACGGTTGTTAGTGAGCCTAATGGTCGTAGCTTGAGGATTAGTATCGCGTTGAGCAATGTCGAAACGCCTAATCCTATCTTAGCAGTGACGAGCAGCGTGTTGCCTTTCGGTTTAGCCATGTCAACGATCTCTAAGGTGGCCACTGGTGAGCACACCAATGTGGGGAGTGCCAGTATTGAGTTGTTGGTCAGTGATGCGCAAGATGGCACGCCACTGTTTGCCGCTATTGATCGCCAAGCAGGAAACAAAGATTTCTCAACGATGATTGACTCCCTTGATGACGCTAAAGATGCGATTAATTACTGGGTTGAACGTTTAGGTGTTACTCTAGCTAACAGAGAATAATCTGAATAAGACAGCATGATGCTAGACAAAGAAAATTTGATGAAATTGGCTCGAGTACAGATGCCATTTGGAAAGTACACAGGGCGAGTGCTGATAGACCTTCCGGAAGAATATTTGCTGTGGTTTGACAAGAAAGGTTTCCCTAACGGGGAGCTTGGAGACTTGTTGAAGCTCTGTTTGGCGTTGAAAATTGAAGGGCTAGACAGCGTAGTTAAGCCTCTGAAAAGAATGTAAAGCGTAAAATAGCTGGCAAATGTCAGCTGTTTTTTTATTCAAATATTGATGGTAGTAAAGCTGATTGTCTTCTAAGTGTCTGTAAAATAATTGCTTAATTGCGATGTAAAATTAATTGTACGAAGTGTTTTTAATGTAAAACATAAAAAAAATTGCGTTTTTTTTAAATTAGTGATTGAAACTCTCGTTTTTCCTAGATAAGTTACAGGGAACAAGACGATAAGCGCCGATGTAAAAATTGTGCACACAAAATGTACACTCGGCTCAAGGATAGAAATAGGAAGAAGTAAGCAATGTTTCAAACAGATGATGTACGAATTAATAAAGTAAAAGAGTTATTACCCCCTGTTGCGGTACTAGAAAAGTTTCCTGCGACAGAAGTTGCTTCTTCTACAACTTTTGAAAGCCGTAAAGCGATTCATAATATTTTGGAAGATAAAGATGATCGCCTGCTTGTGATCGTTGGTCCGTGTTCTATTCACGATCCAGAAGCGGCACTTGAGTATGGCAAGCGTTTGAAAGTACTGCGTGATGAGCTGGGTGATCGTCTAGAAATCGTAATGCGTGTTTACTTTGAGAAGCCACGTACTACAGTCGGTTGGAAAGGCCTAATCAACGACCCATACATGGATGACACGTTTAAGCTAAATGACGGCTTGCGTATGGGCCGTAAACTTCTGCTAGACCTAACAGACATGGGTATGCCAACCGCAAGTGAATTCCTAGATATGATCACGCCACAATACGTAGCGGATTTGATCAGCTGGGGTGCAATTGGCGCTCGAACAACGGAATCACAAGTTCACCGTGAGCTAGCATCTGGTCTTTCTTGCCCAGTTGGCTTTAAGAATGGCACTGATGGCAACATCAAGATCGCGACCGACGCTATTCGTTCTGCGAGCTCATCTCACCACTTCTTATCTGTAACTAAATACGGTCACTCTGCTATCGTAGAAACTGCAGGTAATCCAGACTGTCATATTATTCTGCGTGGAGGTAAAGAGCCAAACTACAGCGCAGAGCACGTAGCTAAGATCAAACAAGAACTTGAAGCATCAGGTCTGCCACAAAAAGTGATGATTGATTTCAGCCACGCAAACAGTTCTAAGCAATTTAAGCGTCAATTGAATGTTTCAGACGACGTTAGCGCACAAATCGCTGGCGGTGATGCTGCTGTATTCGGTGTGATGATTGAGTCACACCTAGTTGAAGGTCGCCAAGATCTTGTTGATGGCAAGGTAGAAACTTACGGTCAATCAATCACTGATGCTTGTATTGGTTGGGAAGACACAGAAACTGTTTTGCGTCAGCTGGCGGATGCAGTTGAGAGTCGTCGTAACAAGTAATATTGTTGGCTGAATAACAAAAACCTTGCTGTCTCGCAGCAAGGTTTTTTTGTTTTCTGACCTAGAAAAGTCGAGAACCGCTTTTTTTAAAATATAGGTATACCATAAACCGTTGACTTACCGTATTGGTGATGGTTAAATAAAATGATGTTCGATAACTTGAAGGGTTTGATCAATGAAAACAAAATTCGTGCTTCCGCGTATTGCTTTAGTGGCTTTGGCTGCGTTCAACGTATCTACAGCAGAAGCGGCGCAGGGTTTTACTGCGGAGCAGCTGTGTAAAGCAGGCCTTGCTTTGGCAATTGATAAGAAACCCCGCGGGATCAAAGCCACTTCAGGCAATGCAAATCAACGCATTCTACTAAGCGTAAAAGATGGCAAGAACGATTGGGATTACCGCTGTAAGGTCAATCGCGGAAACCAAACGGTAAAGCTGGAAGCTCGTGAACTTAAACGCAATGATAAGTTTCTAGGACAAGCAATACGCTATGATGTTGCGGATTCAAAGCGTTCTGTGAAAGTCACGATGAAGAAACGCTCAGGTAGTGGATTGATTAACGAAACCTTCTCAAGTATTCAACTAAAATAGCTCGGTAGCTAACGAGTGATGAAGAACATCAAATAGCAAAGAGCCATACGTAATAGTATGGCTCTTTTGCTTTAAAGACTGCTTTCAGGCGTGCTTGGCGCGTCGTGTTCAGGAATATGGGCGACTCCCTGCTGCAGGTGTAGGGTTTGTGTTGGGAATGCGACGTCAGCTTTATGCGCGTGCACAATCTCAAGCACTTTAAGTAACACATCCTGTTTAACTTCGTGAAAACGAATCCAATTAACCGTTTTCGTGAAGGTGTAGATAAAGAAATTCAGAGATGAAGGGCCAAACTTGTCAAAGTTGACGATGAGCGTTTGCTTGGCATCAATATCTGGATGGTTCTCTAGCATCGTTTTTACGTCATCCACAATCGCTTGCATTTTATCGGCGTCTTCGTAACGCAGGCCGATGGTTTCGTTGATACGACGATTAAGCATGCGTGAAGGGTTTTCCACAACGATATTACTGAAGACAGAGTTCGGCACGTAGATCGGGCGTTTGTCGAAGGTTCTGATAATGGTCATACGCCATCCAATACGTTCTACAGTGCCTTCAATTTTACGGTCAGGAGAGCGAATCCAGTCACCGACTTTGAATGGACGA
This sequence comes from Vibrio fortis, assembly GCF_024347475.1. Taxonomy (NCBI): domain Bacteria; kingdom Pseudomonadati; phylum Pseudomonadota; class Gammaproteobacteria; order Vibrionales; family Vibrionaceae; genus Vibrio; species Vibrio fortis. The sequence continues at coordinate 1,612,185 of NZ_AP025488.1, read as the reverse complement.
TCGAAGTAGATCATCATGCCGCCAAAGAAGTTAGATAATAAGTCCTTCGCCGCCAAACCGACGATTAAACCACCTACACCACCAAAAGTAAGAAGGCCTGACAGACTCAACCCAAAGGTTTGCATGATGGTGAGTGCACCCATCACCATAAAGAATAGACGGAATACTTTCGCGATGGCCTGTACTGTCGTTTCATCTCGTTTCTTCTGAGCTAGGATGTACTCCTCGCTGTTAGAGATCATTCTGAGAGTGAACCAAACAAAGGTACAGATGATTAAGATGTGCTTTAGGGTTCTAAGCCAATTGATTTCACCTCCAAACTCCCCTTGAAGTATTAACCCCAAAGAAACAGTGCCAGGCCAACACCACAACACGGTGCTGATCGGTGTTTTCAAAGCATCGAGCAGCAAGTCATCCCAATGGAAAGCGGTTTTCTTGGCCAGAATTTCCAATCGACTATGAAGAATTCGCCATGCGACCCATGCGAAGAAGCTGGCAATGGTGATGAATAGAACGCTGCTACTCCACTCATGGTGGTTCGCACTTATGTAAGTCTGAACTTGTTGAAAAAAGTCGTTCATGATTTGAGTTCACTCGGTGATAACACGGGTGTCTTAGCAAGTTCTGTGAGCAAGAAGCTCGGCGAAAGGTATCACCACCGTTTTCCTCGGCAGTTTTATGCAATTACTTGCTATGACAGAAAAATAATGTGGCCGAAATTAGCAGAAATCGAATTTGTTCTCTACCTTTAAAATCAAGAGATTAGGAAAAAATCCGAATGAGACGCTGAGTATTGGTATTTACTTAGCGTTGCTATTGATGATTTGTTATTTCGCCTCACCAATGAGGATAGAGGAAATTATGACGGATAAACAGTTTGCTGTGATTGGTTTAGGACGTTTTGGGCTTGCAGTATGTAGAGAGCTTCAAGATTCTGGAGCGCAAGTGTTAGCGGTGGATATTAACGAAGAGCGAGTTAAAGAAGCGGCAGCCTTTGTTTCACAAGGTATTGTGGCGAATTGTACCAGTGAACAAACCGTGAAAGAGTTACGATTGGACGAATATGACATGATCATGGTTTCAATTGGGTCGGATGTGAATGCGAGCATTCTAACTACACTCGTTGTGAAAGAGGCAGGCTCCAAAACCGTGTGGGTAAAGGCGAACGATAAGTTTCACGCTAAGATCCTAGCCAAGATTGGGGCTGACCATGTCATTCTTCCCGAGCGAGATATGGGTATCCGAGTTGCGAGGAAGATGCTCGATAGACGAGTGCTAGAGTTTATCGATCTAGGTAGTGAGCTTGCTCTGACTGAAATCGTTATTGGGCACAACCTGCTAGGGCGGCCACTCTCTGATCTCAAGCTTTGTCAGCAGAATGAGGTTCACGTATTAGGTTTCAAACGTGGCCCTAACTTAGTCAAAGCGCCAGAGTTGGATATTAGTTTAGAGATCGGTGACGTGGTTATCATTGCAGGGCCTAAAGAGTTATTGGCTAATCGACTTAAATCGTTGTCATAAGGCGGATTATGCACTCAGTTCATAGAAAAGGGCTGTTCTACACCTTAAAGCCAGACAATAAGCCTAAGAAGGGATCGGAGCCCAAGATTATCCTTACTAGCTTTCTTGGTGTCCTTATTCCTTCGGCTCTGCTCCTTACTCTGCCTGTATTCTCCGTTACAGGTCTATCATTCACCGATGCGCTTTTCACTGCCACATCGGCCATTAGTGTTACAGGGTTAGGTGTGGTAGATACAGGAACGCACTTTACCCTGTCTGGAAAAATCTTATTAATGTTTCTGATGCAGGTTGGTGGACTCGGGCAAATGACTTTGTCTGCTGTCCTGCTGTATATGTTTGGTGTGAGACTCAGCTTGAAGCAGCAAGCACTTGCCAAAGAGGCGTTAGGGCAAGATAAACGTGTGAACCTCAGAAGCTTAGTCAAAAAGATCATTGCCTTTGCACTCATCGCTGAATTGATTGGTTTTGCTCTTCTATGTTTCCGTTGGGTTCCGGAATATGGATGGGCAACAGGGAGTTTTTACGCTCTGTTCCATGCTATTTCAGCTTTTAACAATGCGGGTTTTGCACTGTTTTCAGATAGCATGATGACGTTCGTTGATGACCCTCTGGTTATTTTTACCCTGGCTGGATTGTTCATCTTTGGAGGCTTGGGGTTTACTGTCATTGGTGATCTCACCTCGAACTGGCGTCGTGGCTTTAATCACCTGCATCTTCATACCAAAATCATGTTAACAGCGACTCCGACGCTACTTTTAGTCGGAACTGTATTGTTCTGGTTATTAGAACGCGATAATAGTGAAACGATGCAAGGACTTACAACGAACGGTCAATGGCTGGCAGCATTCTTTCAATCAGCCAGTGCTCGTACTGCAGGTTTTAATAGTGTTGACCTTACTCACTATACTCAGCCCGCTCTGCTTGTCATGATTGTATTGATGCTAATCGGTGCCGGTTCAACGTCAACCGGGGGAGGGATCAAGGTATCGACGTTTGCAGTGGCGTTTGTGGCGACGTGGAGTTTCTTGCGTCAGAAAAAACACGTGGTGATGTTTAAGCGCACCGTTTCTTGGCAAGCGGTGACTAAATCACTCGCAATTATCGTGGTCAGTGGAGCCATGTTGACGACAGCGATGTTTTTGCTGATGTTAACGGAGAAAGCGGCGTTTGATCGCGTGATGTTTGAAGTGATATCAGCCTTTGCAACTGTTGGTCTGACCGCAGGGCTGACGGCTAATCTTTCTGAACCGGGTAAGTACATTATGGTCATTGTGATGGTCATTGGCCGAATAGGACCATTAACTTTAGCCTACATGTTAGCTCGACCAGAGCCTTCATTAGTGAAATACCCAGAAGATACCGTTTTAACGGGTTAACTAGTGAAAGCATAAAGGTGAAAAAGCCAGCGTCTCCGCTGGCTTTTGTTTGCGCCTGGTGGTTACCCTTCAAACATCTCTAAATACTCTTCGTAACCCTCTTCAGCGAGCTTCTCGACCGGAATGAATCGCATAGCGGCTGAGTTCATGCAGTAACGTAATCCTGTGGGCTTTGGACCATCTTTGAACACATGACCAAGGTGTGAATCACCAAAGCGGCTACGTACTTCGGTACGTGGATAAAGCAATTTGTAATCGGTTGTTGTTACGATGTAGTTGTCGTTGATCGGTTGCGTGAAACTCGGCCAACCTGTACCTGACTTATATTTGTCTTTTGACGAGAAAAGCGGCTCGCCTGTTACTATATCAACATAGATGCCTTCTTCTTTGTTATCCCAATACTCATTATTGAAAGGGCGCTCAGTTGCATCTTTTTGAGTCACATTGTATTGCAGCGATGTCAGCTTTTGTTTGATCTCATCTTGTGAAGGCTTAGTGTAAACTTTCACGTTTGCAGCTTGGTTTTTGCCATCTAATATTTGGCGAATCGTTTGTGGGTTTTCTTGGCGATCATCACCAAATATTTTGTCTAGGTATTGATCACGGCCTGATGCATAGCGGTAGTAGTTATAGCGAACTTTGCTCTTTTTGTAATAATCCTGGTGGTAATCTTCCGCTGGCCAGAATTTTTTAAACTCAATCAACTCAGTTTTTAGAGGAGCACCAAATAGGTTTGCTTCTTCAATCTCATTCATGAAGTTTTGAGCAATCTCTTTCTGTTCAGCATCATGATAGAAAACAGCTGGACGATATTGAGGACCACGATCTACGAACGAACCTTTGTCGTCGGTCGGGTCGATATGGCGAAAGAATTGGTCAAGCACTTGCTCATAGTTAACCACACTAGGGTCATAGACAACTTTGATTACCTCAATGTGTTCAGTTTTGCCTGACGCCACTTGCTTGTATGTTGGGTTTTCCAGTTTCCCTCCTGAGTAACCCGAAACAACATCAATCACCCCATTGAGCTTTTCAAGATCGGACTCGGTACACCAGAAGCAACCGCCAGCTAAAGTTGCAACTTCGGTTTTACCTGAGTGTGCCGCTTTATCCATTGTATTGGCTGTGCCTGTTTGGCTAACAAATAGTGAAACCAGTGGTAATGCAACCACGAGTGAAACCAATATTTTAGATAATTTCTTCATAGATACCTCATCTTGACGTTTACTCATTCGATGCTGAATGTACGAATAGAGACAGGAGTTCGATGGAAAAAATTACACTATTCACTAAAAAAATATTTCGTAATTAAATTGAACGCGTTTATACAGCACAACTTGCTCTTCAAAACGACCAGTAGTAGGGTGGCGCTTATGTAGTTGTATAACCATGATGAGTGCTTGTCGCTCGATTAAGGAAAAACATGAAAGCAGAAGTTAAATGGGTAGAAGGTTTTAAGTTTCTGGGTCAATCTCAATCTGGTCATTCTATCGTAATGGACGGTAGCGGCGGTGCCACAGCTCCAAGTCCAATGGAGATGGTTGCAATATAAGTGCAGTAAGCTAAAATACTGAAAACACAGCGACTTAGCGAGTATTTCAGTGAAGCCAACCATCATTACTTATCTACGATATTCCAGTAAACAACAAGCGGAAGGTCTATCAGAATATCGACAAAGTGAGATCAACAGAAAGTTCGTAGAGAAGTTTTGTGCAGAACATGAAGTTGACTTAAATGAAGTCATTTCACTGAAAGACTTGGGTGTAAGTGCTTACCGAGGATTGAACCTCACACTTGGCTCTTTCAGCCAAACCATCAAAAAATTCAAATCGGGTGAGATTAAGAAAAAGTTCAATGAAGATGGTGAGATAAACACCTATCTTATCGTTGAAAGCTTAGACCGTATAACTCGTACAGGACCTTTCAAATCAACACAAATCTTCACTGAATTACTCGAATACACAAACATTGTGGTTTTGGCTGATGGTGAAAAGAAAATCTATTCAAAAAAATCTATCGACTCGACACATGGGATGATGGACCTCTTCATGGCTTTGATAAGCTTACAACGTTCTCACTCCGAATCTCTTATGAAAGAGTACCGTTCACGTAAATCATGGGAAAAAAAACGTGAAGATTTGCTTAATTACTTCACTTTACCAGAAGAAGAAAGAGAAGGTTTGGAACGTCCCAAAAATGCAACTGCAATGTGTCCGTTCTGGTTAACAGCTAAGAAAGATGGTCGTGGCTACGATTTCATTCCTGAAAATAAAAAGGTTATGGATTTTCTGATAGAAAAGCTATTAGACGGTAACGGAATGACCAGATCTGTGCGTCTTTTAAATGATGAAATTGATAAAGGAACGCTTAAACCAAAGCTTAAAAAGGCAAATCGAAAAACAAGACACTTTAGAGCAGCAGCTTACAGTGGTTTGTTTAACTCTGAGATCTCAACAGTTAAAGGTGATTATCTTTTAACGGAATCGTACTACCCAACTGAAGATGATGTTGAACAAGGTAAATACCCTGAGAAGCATCTTGGAAAGCGTGTGCGTAAAGAAATTGCTGTTTTAAAGAATTACTATCCAGCACTCATGACTGAAAGCCAAGCTGCTTATATTCGTAGTTTGATGGGTGAAAGGCGTTCAAAAGGTATTAAACCGAATAAAGGGATTAAAAACCTCGCACAAGGCATTCTAAGATGCCCTCATTGCAACAGTACATATATCAAGGCAAAAGACAGAAAAAACGTCTACCTAAGATGTAATCTTTCAAGAGAGGGACTGTGTAAAGCGAAAGTGATTAAACATGGCGTGTTTGAACATAACTTACTTCAATTTTGCAAGGGGTTAAATATCAATAAAATCATCTCTAATCAGAACAATGATAGTGCGCTTGAAAGTTCGTTGAATGACTTAGAGAAAAAAAAGATACCTTTGCAAGTTCAAAAATCTGAACTCGAAGCTGAAATTGCTCAATTGGTGACTAATATAGGTAGCATAAAAATCCCTTCACTTCTGGAAAAAGTTCAGGAAGATTATCTTGCAAAAGAAAATGAACTGAAAAAGATCTTTCAAGAATTAGATTTGATAGAAACATCTACAATGAAATTGCAAAATCAGATTTCGATGTCAACTGGTGATAATTCATTAAAGGAATTGATTGAGTTAACCTTAGATGAAAATGCTGATGATGAAATAAGACAAAGATTTAATGTAGAATTAAACAAAATAGTTAAACACATGACTGTTGTTTATAGGGATACAGAAGAAAATCCATTTGGTTATCACATGATTTCTATCCAATTTTTGGATGGAGTTCATAGGTTAATACCAGTACATGAAAAACTAACAGATAAAATTTATAACATTTTGCCATATCAAGATACCGTGAAAATCGATTCAGTTGATTTTTCTGAAACAGTTATACTTCCACCTGATTATATCGATGGGTTAGAGAGTGGAAGATACCCTAAACTTGAAGATATGGCTAAATACTATCAAGAGAATCCAGCAAAGTATCTTAAGATTAAACATCAACTTGACGAAGCAGATGAGATTCATACTTAAAGGTGATGAAAAATATGACACAAATTATTGTTTTTAAAGAATCAGAAAACCTAAGTTTAGAGTTTCAAAACTACATTCAGAACTTTACTGAAAAAGATATTGTGGTTGTTAAGCGTAAAGCCAATGGTAAACAGTCACTTTTAAGAGATCTGGAACAAGTTTCAGACTTAATCTCAAAAAGCGAAATTGAGTTAGATTCATTCTCAGATACTTGCTTACTCATCAACTATGACGAACCTTTTGAAGAGGTTTATAAGCGTGACATCGATGAGTTAGACAATCTCGATGAGCTAACAATTCTGATGAAGCGTGTTGATTCTGCTGTTATTGAAACAGCAAGTGGTCTGGTAGAACTAAAAGATGATTGGTTGTCTGTCGTTCAAGATTTGGCGGTAGATGATAAAGAAGCATTGAAAAAAGCACGTTCAGAGTATCATGCATTTACCAGAAAGTTAGGTAATGTTAGAGATATGAATCAAGCTCTGAGTGATAGTGAAATTGTTATCTGTGATATGTCTAAAAAAGACTTCTCATTTTTCAGTAAAGATACTGGCTGGAATGAAAAAATAAGCAAAGCTTTACGCTTTTCGTCTGTTGTAGAAGCAAAATCATTTGTTGATAATAATGATATTAAAATGTCCAGCGATGTGATTCTTTACAACGAATCGCTATACCACTTTTATATGAAACGCTTAGAAAACTTGATACGAGAAAAAGATGATGAGATAGCAAGGTTATCTGGTTATAGTAGATAGAAATAATGATTTTAAAAACCAGTGCTTCACTGGTTTTTTTATGTCTGATGAAAAAATGTTATTAGTGAATATCCATTAAGTAAAAGGAAAAATTACACTCTCCAAAATCACTTAACGGTGGTTTTCTTTTTGATAATTGTAAATATGGTAAAATATTTATAATCAAATCAAAAAAGGAGTTTAGTAATGATTCAAAATGAAAATCAAATCAACAATCTTGAAAAGTGCAAGAAAAATATTGTTAAAAATTTAATTAAATCCACATCAATTCCAGATCTGGCAAATGAAATCTCTAAAAATAGTAGGTTTTTATTTAAGTTTAACGAGACAATTGATGATTTAGTTAAAATGAAAATAAAGAATCCAGAAATGACATATCAATCTCTTGTAGAAGATTCAGGATTGATAGATTCAGTTTATCAAGATCTGAATTTAGGCGAAGGTATGGCGTTTGGCACTTTATTGTTTAACGAATCAAAAGTTAAGACAACTGTTGAGTATGAGGTTCAAAATGAAATTATGACTGAACTTTACCATGATATCTCGTCAGCATTGATTTTTAACAAAAACATCGAAAAAACAGTAGAAGTGATGGAAAAATTACAAACCAATAGAAGTTACAAGTTATCAGACCGTGATAAAACTTCTATTGAAAAAGCTGGAATTAGTTCTGAGGCTGAATACATAGTTTTTGCTGATGATAAAGCTTACATTTCAAAACCTACTGGAATTGCTATAAAGAGCATTGATGAGATTGAAGATTTAGACATATTTGAATCAGATTATACCCTTAATTTTAAGCATGAGTATCTTTGTATTGATGAGATCACAAGAGAAGTAATGGAGAATGGAGGTGAAACTGTTCAAATCCATGTTCAGTATTTTAATGCTGATGAAGATGGTGAAAGTGGTGTTGCTGCAATTTACTATGATCAAATTATGGGTGAATTTAAACCTTCCCCTGAGTTTGAACGTTTGAATTTTAGTCATGATGATTTAAAGCTTTTAGAAGCAGAGGTGTTAGACAAGGTTAGAGAGTTGTCATTAGTAAAAATCCAAGAAGAATCTCTTAAACATGGTGATGTCGCTTGTCGAGTATCATCACAAGGAATACCAGTATATGTTTGTCCAATGACAGAGATTCAGGACAGTGATGTTGTTGGTTCGTTAGTCTCATTCAACCACTACCATGAAGACATGAGAGAGCAACACTACAATGTAGATGGCCAGAGAAAAGAGAACCATTTAACTAAAATGTCTGCAGAAAAAGTAGAGCATGTTTTAAGAGCATTTGGCTATAAACATGAGCTAAACGGCAATTTGTTAGTTGTTCAAAATCGAAATAATGAAGATTGTCGATTCTACAAAAAATCGAATAATAAATATGAATCGATTGATGTGTCAGAACTGGATTACGAGTTAAGAGATTCACTTGAAGATAAAGGTTATAATTTAGGTGAGCTACGAAAAGAAGCAAAATCCAGAAGAAAAAGAAGACCATAAAATTAAACACTCTAACGAGTGTTTTTTTATGCGTACAAAAAAATATTTTTCATTTAAGTAATGGCAAAAACACAAAGTCATTTTTGAATAATTTGCAATCATTTATCTCCATGTTAAATAAATAGTATGAATAAAATAAACAAGGAGTATTAAAATGAATATTAAATTAATTACATTATCAATTGTCGCAGCAACAACAAGTTTATCAGTAAATGCAGGATTTGTATCAGTTATAGATGGAAGTGTAGGAAGTGAAGCAAATCCACCAGAGAGTATCGTTATTGGTGAAATTGATGGTGGTACACCACCACAACCAGATCCATCAGGTACGGCAAGATATAAAGACATATACGGTGTTTATGATGGTGCATTTGCAATAGATAAAAACGGTGATTTATGGGCTATCGGTGATAACCAAATGGGTAATTTTGGTAATGGTTCAACCGCAAAGTTAAACGATTGGTCAAAAGTCGCAACTGGTGATTATGTTGATGTAGCTGCAAGCGGTGGTGGCTCAATACTAATAAATTCAACAGGAGATTTACTTGCAACAGGAGCAAATTGGGGTGGACGTTTAGGTGATGGTACTGAAAATGATTTCCATACTTGGAAAGTTGTTCAATCAGGAAGTTTCAAACAGGTAGAAGCTGGTAATGGAGAGTTCTTCGCAATTGATTCATCAAATAATCTTTGGGCTGTACAAAGCAACTCTTGGACAGTTATTGCATCCAATGTAAAAGACATTTCGGCTTACGATAGTGACAATATCTTTTACATCGATACGTCAGGCGAACTTTATTATAGAGACAATTACGGAACATGGCATAAAGGCTGGGTATCAGGCGGTGAGGATTTAGTAGGTCATTATCTTGTTAAGAGTGATGGAGTCTACGAAGTAAGGAATGATGGAACAGAAAGGTTAGCGGTTTCAGGACAATATGATCAGGTTGTAATGGCTGCTGAGTCATGGAGAGGTTTAAAAGATGGTGATGTTTATTTCTGTGGTAGGTCATGTACGTTGGAAGAATCAGGTGATTTTGTAAATCTGGCTCATGAGCCAATTTCAGATACAACACTTTTAGCTGATGATGGAAATGATTTGTATGTGAAGGGGCATGGTGTTTTTGGTGGCTCAACTTTAACCGTAAATAATCCAGAATAAGAGGGGAGGTCATTATGATTGCTATTATAGTTATGATAATGATTTTCTTGGGATTCTTTACAATCATTAGCTATAACATGTTGATGGTGAATCACAATCTATCTGTCTCATCTGAGATGGATAGCATTGATCAAGAATTAGAGATTATCAAAAAGAAACTTATCAAATCAGCTATACCAATCTTACACCAAAATGAATTTGCATTGCCGTTCGGTACACCTATGACCAATGAGCATAGATTACCTAATGATTTTGGTATTGCTCTAAGAAACGTGAGAGGTCATTACTATCAGTATTGTCCTTATGGGTTGAACGATGGAACAACCAAAACTGAAACAGTACAGCAAAATGATGGTAGTTCTTATGAAGTTTTAACAACAGAGATTGATGGTGTTGATTACGCAACCAGAAGTGATTTACCACCTGTAAATGCAGGAGCACCAGAAGTATCAGCGTTTATCATCTCTAAGTTTGAAGAGTCAGTAGTAAGCTGTAATGACGTTAAATATGATTCTGATGTTGGGGCTTTCTACTTAACCAATGCAAAGGTTAAAGCTATTACAAAAGATGAAATTGAAACGCATAACACATTAGATTTATCTGATACTACGTTAAGCTTGAATGTTGACAATGCAACTGCTTCAACAATTTTTACTCTATTAGAAAATGATAAAACAAACAGAGGATATCTTTTAAACCTAACTGATGATCTAACTTTAACAAGTGATTACTTAATTAGTAAGAATGGTCGAACAAAAATTATTATAAATCTAAATGGGAATTTATTATCTAATCAAACACTTGAACTTGAAAATGTTGATTTAGATGTTTACTCATCATCACTGAGAATGAATACAAAAGCGACACATTTTGAAGTAAACAATAGTGATGTTCGTTTCAAAAACATCTCATTTGGTGGTTTTACTGCAAATAATAGCGAGGTTTATTTAGATGACACATTTACAAACGTCTACTTTGCCAATCACATAAACCTTCTGAATAGTCGCTTGAACTTGTCTGATAAGCTTCAATTTAATGTCAGTAATAGTTTTAATTCTATGTTCAATCTTATCGGCTCTGAGCTGCTTGTGAATGCTGATATCAAGGAAAAAACAGCAAGTAGCAAAGGCGATACGATTATAGAGATTGATTCTGGTTCTTCTGTACACATGAGTAATGGCAGTTTAACAATCTATAACGCTATGAGTAGTGGCTCAAACATTGTTGATGTAAAGGGGGAATTCACAACGTCTAACAGTGGCAACACGTTCACGATGAGCAACACAGCCAACGTCCAACACATTATTAATGTTGATGGTGGAGAGGTTCACTTAGATTCGTTTAGAAGTAACTCTACAAAACACCAAGGATTTACGATTAATCAAGAGCTTAAAAACGGACAATCACACGGTTCTGTATTAATTAGATCAACGGCTGGCATTGAAAGTGGTGTGAGTGGCTGTATCAATCAAGTAAAACAGTCTTTTGATGGAATCGATTTAGTGTTTGAACATGAAGTAAAAGCTTGTTGATGAATAGAAAGAATAAGAAAAGCACTCTTAATGAGTGTTTTTTTGTATCTGATTAAACTTGCCGAAAGGCACAATGTGATTTAGATCACGTAGAATTCCTTATATTTACTGACTAAAAAATAGCCAGAGGGTTTTTTTTTGATAAAAAAACCAGGTGATGGTCCTGAAGTTAAAAATATCTCAGTTTTTTATTCTTATATACAATAATGATAAACTAATTTGTAGAATTTAATTCTTAATTTAAAAATCCATTATTTATTTTATATGCTGTAAAGTGCATTGATTTTGTTGTTTTTCTATTAAAATCAATAAGATAAAACATTGGTTTTTATTTTAATTGTAAGTTTGATTGTTGAGTTGGTTTGCTGTATCATCACGTTGACTAAGAATTTTAATTAGTGATATTATTTTCCTCGTTGAATGAAAACGAGCAATTAATACGGAAACAGATTAATAACAAAATTACTTACTCATATAAGAATAAGAAAAAACGTCATTAACTATCACTACAGGAATATTGCTCTTTCTCTCTAAATAACTAATAGGAGGAAAGAGATATGAATCAACACAAAACTAAAACTATTGGTCAACTAACGACTGACATCAACACTCTCATGCAATCACATGTAGAGAGTGATTCAAAATACACATATTTAATTTCATCAACTTCCGAGTTGTTGAAGAGCTATACAAATATCGTGTTTCACAACAATTTCAAACAATCGGTTGAAGTTATCAAAAACCTTGTCATCTCTAATGACGAAATCATGCCTTTTTGTGAAGACATGGTTAGGCAAGCTATGTCTCAACACATCATTTCAGCAAGAATACTGCAGCCAGCTCTATCTGGTGCGTGTGTAGCGAAGTATCGAGGCTTATCTGATATAGAAGAACACACTGACTTAGTGTTGTTCGGTGTCCTTGCTGCATTCGTCAACCAACACAAAAACTACTTTGTAGGTAATGAGCGATTTGGCTTATTTGAAGAGATTCAACGTGTCTGCTTGGTAATGATGTTGCTGAATCTTGAACAGCTAATTTCTGAAAAAGTTGAGCTTCAAAAAGCCAGCTAAACCAATCACATAAAATAAAAATGAATCTATGTCTGAGATAAGACAGGGGTTCGTGTAATCAAAAATCAATAAGAGGAAAAAAATTATGATTGAAGAACTAACTACTACTTTTACAGAAAATGATTATGAAGCTGCAGAAAAAGTTATCAGTGAGTATCTCGTTCAAACTGGTTTTGAAGGAAACGTTGAAGAGCAAGTGGTAGAAAATCTGGCATTTCTTTGTAAAGAAAACATACTGCGTAATTGTGATTTTTATACGCATAGTGTTTTTATGGATGGGAGTTTTATTGGTGGTTTTGTACTAAAAGAATATGATGATGCATTCAAAATCAACTATATGGTTGTGACGGGAAAATATCAAAATCAGGGTCTTGGTACAATAATGGCTCGTCAAGTCAGACACATAGAGTCAATGACTGGTAAACCAAGTTTTGTTCTTGTAAATCGTAATGAAGCTGCTGATGTCTCTAATTTTTATAACAGCGTTGGTTATGGATTAGTTTTTGATAATGTTGATGGTGGTGGTGATTCGTTATTTATGTGTGATGAAAAATCTTTGTCAAGAATTGAAGATAATCAAAATGCTGAAAACGCAATGGTTTACCCAAACACAGTATCAAACATTAAAGCAGCACATCTTTTAGCTGCTTAATATTCAAATAATATAAAAATTAAAATCTATGTCTGAAAAAGGGCAGGGATAACTAAAACTTAACAATTTAAATTCCAAAAAGAGGTAATTATGAAAATCAAAGAAAACATTCAAGTAAACAACGTTTTTGCTCAAAAATTAATTTCAAGAGAGTTTTGTGAAGGCATGACAGAAAATGAGATTAAGCATTATCAAAACGCTCTTCAAAAGCAATTTGAGGAAGCAAGAAAAACAGCACGTTATGATAGTGAGACAATTATTAAAAAGGATGCAAGAGGAAAGTTGGTTTATGGGCTTTTAGCACAAAATACTGACCAAGCAATTATAATTAGTGGTTTGTATGTCAAACAAACTAAACGAGGATTAGGTATCGCTAAAGCATTGATTAAAAAGTATTTGGATTATGCGAAAAAACAAAATAAACCAATTCTGATTGAAATTGATAAAAATCAAGATCATGACATTAGATACTTCTATGAACAATTCGGTTTTAATCGATTAGTGACAGGATTAACACCAAACAATAATCATCTTGTTTCAGAAGAAGATCTGCAAAAACTTAATGAACTTGCAGGAGAAGATAGTAGTTATACAAGAGAAGAGTTATGTGCATTTTCTGGTATAGCAGAAGAAGATATGACCGCAGACATGATGAAAGCTGTATGCATGATGATGGATCAACAGAAGAAAGCAGCGTAGGAGTAAATTATGAAATTAAATCAAACCAAAACCTTAAGTGAAGTAATTGAATCACAAGAGGATCTGATTCAGTTCAGAGAAGCATTGGGATGCTTTGAGGAGCTTAACTGTCTTACAGTACAGCAACGAATTGTTACTAACGGTTTTATACAGCTAATCGACTATGAAAAAACCATCACAACATCAGACATAAAAGCGATGTACGCAGTTGTAAGTGTTGTTTACCACAACATGGGAATCGATTTTAAACAGACGATGTTAGGTGTTTTTATAAGAACCACACTTCTCAACGTTTTAGAAGCTTCACTTGATACTGAAATCACTGGTATGGCAATCAGAAAAAGAGCAAAAACGTTTAATACAACTGCATTAGATGAATGGATTGAAGCTATGCAAGAGGACTACGAATCAAGTTTTAACGAAAGTTCTAAGTGTGAATGTTGTCATGATGAATGGAATCATGAATCAGAAGATGATGTTTACTTTGAGTTTGTCAAAAGCACTTACATTTGTGATAAATGTGAGAAAAAACATAGCATTGAATATGACTTTGAATCTTGGACTGTCGTTAGTTCAGAAAGTGACATCGTTATAACTTCAATTGGTATAGGTAATGTAAATCATGAAATGCCTGATTTTCATTGTTGTGATAATCCTAACTATGAACTTTTGCCTGATTTGTTTGAGTCTGATGTAGACAGCTCTAAACAATTTTTTGAATGTGAATGTTGCAACACGAAAATAAAAATCAACTACATTTCTGGTTAATGTATGTGAGATAAATACACTCGTTTATTAACTAAAAGAGTTATGAAAAATGAAATGCATCATTTCAAAAATATGAGATAAACAATTCAGTTTATCTCTATAAAAAATAAAATTTAAAAATAAATTGGAGATAGACTATGAAAAAATTACACAAAGCATTAGAGAAACATGCAAAGCATCATAAAATCAATGTTCAACGTATGTTTGAAATTTTTGTCGATATGCAATACATGTATGTCATCAGAGGAATATCTAATGCGAAATACGATAGCTATGCTCGGTCTGTCGGTGAGTTAACAACTGTTTATCTTAACGAAATCAAACGAAAACCATTCAGAGATACGTTAGGTGAATTAATGGCTCATATAAACGTATTGAAAAACGGCAGAAGAGATAAGCATTGTCAGCACTTAACACCCACACCATTGAGTTATGCAGTAAGCCAAATGATGGATGTTGATACTGACGTAAAGGATATCTCATATGTTAGTGATATTGCCTGTGGGACAGGTGCGCTTGTACTCTCAAAGCTAAAAGAGTTTAAACAAAAGAGACAGTCTAAAGAAGTTGCACTTGTTTTGAATGATCTGGATTCATTTGCATGTAAAGTGGTCGTCATCCAAATCGAGTACAACAACTATCTACATATCAATTTTCCAATCTCCTATCTTGTTTACAACCATGATGCCTTGCTTGAATATGAACATTTTGCGTTAAAGGGCATAACCAAGAGGACTAAAATCATGGGCTGTGATGTTCCAGCATTGATAACAAATCAAGAGATTAGAAAAACGTTTGGTTCGCAAGAACACATTGAATCTGCATTACTCATTCGCTCTATGTTTACGATTCAAGCATTCAATAAGAAACTAACAACACCTGAAATAAAATCCGCAGCATAAGCGTTTTTAACGTTCAGTACCTCAAAATTACAAAATGTAATTTTCAGTATCTCACTTCCAAAAGACCTAATTCTTACAAACTGTAAGGATTAGGTGATACAACCTCTCTCGGCTTGCCTAATGCCTTTTCTATGTTATCTGTGTAAGAGAATCATACAGAAAATTCGGAGGTATTTATGTTTAAGAAAATCATAGTTGTTGTATCAGTGATGATGAGCGTTCACGCTCATTGCTCTGAATATAATAGGACGTTCTACACCTACTCTGATGAACAAAACACTGTGAAAGTGGCAAAGGTTTATCAGACGATTCATTACTCATCTACAGGAATCTGGTTTTTAAAACAGAGTTTTTCTTATGTATCTGGCAGAGGGTCCATACCTACATCATACAAGTGTTTCAACGGCTATCCCTACGATCCTATAAAAAACAAAAGCCAAGCATGGCTTAACACTGATTCTGCTTTAAAGGGCTGTGAGAGAGCGAAACAAGAAGCTCTAAAACAAGCTGATTTGTAGGCGACTATCTAATCCTTACATTTTGTAAGTTTCAAGTCATGTCTACACAAGATACTCAAAATTACATTTTGTAATTTTCAGGTACTCGACCAGGCGATTACAGAAAGGAAATCCCTTTATCTATATGACATTTCAACAACTGTCATCATCTATAAACTGCTGATTCTTTGACTATTTTCTTTGTAATGCTTTAATGAAAATATGGAGGAATTACAATGGAATTAGACAAAATAAACATAACAGGTAACGCTTTTGTCGATCATTTGAACAGCAAAACGTTGGAAGATGGAAAGCAACAAGCGTTAGAGATTAAGATTGAAATCAAGCGTTTCAACACAATGATTCAAAGCTTTTTCAAAGACTATCTTAAAGCTTCAAATGGTGATGAAGAACTGCAAGCAAAGGTATCAATACAAATCTGTATTGAAGAGCGTCAGAAGCTCATAGATGCGTTAGATGTACTGGTTGATAAGATGAATGAGTTAGTTGATGAAGTAGGTATGCTAAAAGAGATCTCTGAAAAAAGCATGACATCTAATCGAAATGGAGGCTTTAAGAGGGTTCTTTTAGGTAAGTCTACTGTCAATGCATTAAACAATAAAAGCCAAATAAAAGACTTCAACAACCAAATCGAACAAAGCTTGTCAGAACTAAAACGACTTAGAGAAAACCCAGATGACAATGCGAGGTTGATTAAGCAAGTTGAAATGAAGTATCTCTACAATTTCGAAGCAAGAGATTATCTGATAAATGGCATGAAAGATGGACAGTCAAAGCAGAGGAAAAGGATTATAACGGTTCTTAGCTTTTTGATAGTAGTTCTATGTTTGTTTCACTTTTGAATTTTATTTGAGCATTTTTATTTCTTGTTTGTGCTCAAACAAAAGAACACTCTTAACGAGTGTTTTTTTGTGTCTTATTGAAATTATTTTCATTTAAATAAATGAAAAATCGATAGTTGGTTCGTCAGTTTTTTGCAATCATTTTTTAAAATGATTTAATGTAAGTATCATAATAATATTAATTAATGGAGGGTTTAATATGATGACTTACGATAAGTTCAGAGGGATAACATTATTGCCAGCATATTTTTTTGGTGCAGTAATGTGTTTTTATTCTTTAAATCAGGTTTTTTACAAAGAGTATGAGATCTTAGCGATTATATTGTTTGTATTCAATACAATGCTGTTAACTCTAATCAGAGTGCATTGCTTCAATGTTGTGAATGAAAAGCATGTAGATAAGCTTGATAACTACAGCGTTATCTTTAAATTGATAGTATCTATACACTTATTCTCATCATTTGTTTATGGTGATTGGGCTGATTACAAATTGACTGCTTTTGGTGTGATTTATTCACTTTTATTGCTAATTCCATATGAAAGTATCAACTTTAAAGCGATAAAGAGCAAGGCTATGTCGAGTAATGCAAACCCTTACGTTATAAGTGGTGTAGTAGGATTTAGTATCTTGTGTATTTCAGTGATTGGTGCGCTTTTGTTTATGCAAAATTTTGCAGAAAAATTGCCTCAATACGAAAAAAACACTGAGATTCAGACTGACTTATTGACACTTGAAGAGTTTAAAGAACGTCAGAAAGGAGGTCAAAATGAGTAGTAATCATGACCTTTTATCTGAGCAGATAGAGAAGGAAGAACAAGGTTTCAAAGACGAATCAGAGAAGCAGATTTACAATGATATGCAACACATCGCCAATCGACAAGATGACAGAGAGTTCGAGGTTAAGCAGTTAAAGTTAATGGTAGTGTTGATGTTTATGATCTCACTATTTCAGTCTTTCTTCTTTTTGAATCTTGCATTTGACGAACCAAGATCCACAACAGAGATTGAACATATACAAAAATAAAAAATTCACGATGAGCTAAATGCTTATCGTTTTTTTGTGTTAAAGATTCCGCATAATTCCCCACACATTTCACGCAAACTCACAACGTGCAATCGTTGGTTTTCCCTAAATTATCGTCTTTATTGATGAAAGAAAGAGAATAATACATATATTGTTGTCGTATCTTTAATTTTTCACTTGCTACCGTCAAAATGCCTTAGTGAAGGTGTTTAATGAACGCCAGCGTAAATCTTTTCGAGTGAATACACGACTTAAAAAATAAGATTCAATCTCACGTTTTATTTTTCATTTATGCACTTTTCTTGAAAAGTATTAAATATTTGATATAAAAATATTATACCAAATGAAAACATGGAGGTAGACAATGAGAGTGGTATATAAAGAAATTGAATTTCATGATGGAACAATTATTGAAATTAAAAATAGGAAAGCCAAAAATGATGAATGGTACGAATCTACTGGTTTGTATTACGACTACGCCCATATTAATGAAACAAAAAAAATTGATTGGGGTTTTTTTCCACCAGAAACATTATTTCGTTACAAAAAGATATATGGTGAAAGAGAAGATGCATTGGAAATAGGTGAATTAGATATGGATTTATTGATGTTGAATCACTTGGATTCAGTGAGTGGTTTCAACGAGTTTGTAAGAGAACAATCTGTTTGCCACTTAACTAAAATTACGCAACATGATTTGTTTGAAAATGAAGAAAGTTTGTATTTTATGTCAAATGACAAAGGAGAGCATTTATATGTTGAAAATCTTGAAGACATTGAAGCGTTAGTTCATTTCTATGATAAACCAAAGAATCGAATAGATTCGTTGAACGAAAGGGGGGTGGCATTACCTTATAAAGAATATTCGCATATGAACAAACTACCAAGCAATTCATTAGTTGAAGTAGGTGTGCTTAATTTTGATGCCCTACAAAAATCAATGGGAACAAACTTAATGGCAGAATATTTTTATGATTATCTTATTTCAAAAAATATGAATGACTGTTTGCATGAAAAGCTATTGATAACATGTGCAAACGAAAAGTGGTTTTTATCTCATGACAGGAATGAGCACATTGAACTGTCAATTGAAAATATAAACGATGAGAATGACTTTACAGAGTCACTAAAACAAGAAATGCAAAAAAGGGAAAATTCAATTTTATACAGGGATTACATTCCTTTTGAGTTGGATGATTTTGTTGAAGAATCACAACCTGTTGATATAGATATGTTTGTATCAGATTTTGTTGAGTTTTATGATGATCCAAAACCACATTTAAAAGCAAAAGAAGAACGTCAGAATGATAAAGATATGATGGATTGTCTTTCTTATCTAAAAAATAAATCAGATGAAGAGCAAGTAGACAAACCAGATGATGAAATGTCAGTAGAATCAAAAAACAAAAAGAAAAGGTCTTCATTCAGAAGATAGTGGAATGACTTCAAAAGAAGTCATTTTTTATGCCTCGATTTGCATTTTTCAAGGTCCTGATATAATGAGAAATATATATGGAGGATTTTAATATGCAAGAAATACAGAACTTTCTTAAGAACAGAAAGGAAAATCATCAAGTAAAACGATTGATACAAGCAAATCAATTTTTTAAAGATGAAGATCAGAATGAATATTTTGATTATCTTTATCAGTTAAATCCAATTTTAACTAACACGATAGCTCTTACTTCCAATATTTCAGAAGGTACATCAAAAGCTTTGAAAAAGGCTTTTGATAAAGATATAGAGCTTTATCAACTGCCAAATACAAGAACGTTGATGAGTGGTTTTGCACATCACTACAACCTTACGGAGAATTTTTACAGAGACATAAAGCGTTATGGCTATCTTGCGATAGCTGGTTCTGATGTTTTTTATTGTAGTGAATTGACTGATAAAGTAGATCATTTAACAAACTACTTCACTGACACTGAAAATAAGAGCTTTGTAGCTGATGTAAGGCGATATGGTGAGCTGATAGAGAATCGTGAACCATTCCTTTCAACAACGTTGATTGAGAATGCTCATGTCGTCCGTTCTGAGTTAATTGAACCTCATTTCAATGCTTTTTCTGATGATGAGAAAAGGGTGGAGATTGACTTGTATCTACCATCTTTTCCTGTACCCAACATGCGCTTAGAGGTTGAGTTAAAAGGGACGCAAAGTAAACACCAAGTCTATTACAAGTTAGACAATATCAAAGCTTTCGGCTTTCAGGAGAATGAGTTAAACGACTTCGTATCTTTGATAAATAACTCTCATAACAACATCGTTGATGAAGTAGTTAATGAGCTTAAACAGCAACTCTTTGAGGATCTGCAGAGATACACTTTAACTGATCTGAATGATATGGAATTGATAGAGATTGACCATCAAGTATCAAATCTTGGCTATGCAGATGTAGCAGAAAAAAAGCTTGGTTTATTTAAGTATGATGTACTTGCTATTGAACTTTCTCTGAGTGGAGAAGTGCCAGTTGAAAGTGAAGAATCTCTGGTTATCGACATTGAATCTTCTGAGTTAAAAGTAATGAATCCCTATCGTTTAGGTATTACAGAAGAAGAAGCGATTGAACTTATCAATTCAAGATTTAAGTATGAGTTAGACAACTTAAAAATTGATAATGACTGTATGTTAGAAAAAATAAAGGATAGCCGTTTGAATAATGGATTTAAGAATTACAGACCAAAATAAATTTATATTATTTTTGTATTATCTATTTACAAAATAAAAATTGCATGGTATTTAATATAATACATCCTTATTATTATAATTAGAAATAAATGACATTTTCATTGAAAAGACAAAAAGGAATGTATTACCTTTGATATCAAGGTTGAAAAGGATTTCTGAATGATATTTCTTGTTGATTTGGTGTAATTAAAACCTCCATGTTTTAATTAGAATTAAGAAAGCTATATGCTTTCTTTTTTCTTGTCTGTCTATATTTTTTATTCCTTTACCTAAACGATATTATGACAATAAAGCTATATGATTTTCAGTATAACTTGTCATATCGATTTTTTTGTGGATTAATATTAATAGACATAAAATTATAATGGAGGTGATTATGTTAGATTATAAAATAAGAGAAGTTGTTACTTACTCAAAAGCAAATGAAAAGTTTGATTGTCATTTTTACGTTAGACAGCACATTGATACTATTATGAATTTAATTGAATCAAAAAATATGTCGCTGTTAGATTTGTCATTGTTATGTGATATGTCCTACATCAAGGATTTGGAGCATGTGGATTATGATAAACGTGGATTAATCTTTGATTTAAAAAATATAAGAAAAATACTTGGGGAAAGTTATCATACTGAACCTGTAAACGATTTTAAATAAGATAGCAGAAGCTATCTTTTTTTATGCCCGCAAAATTACAAAATGTAATTTTCTGTATCTCTCGAAAAATCATCACTCACTCAAAAAAATCCCTTTTAAATAAAAGCAATATAAACAACTCATTTTGTAAAATGTTGAATTAGTTCTTATCCATGATATTAAAATACTATGGAGGAATTTTATTTATGAAAAATCTTATACAAGTAGGTCATGTTTTGGTTTTTATTTTTGCCTTTACAATAATAACTACTTTTTTATTTACAAGGAGTGAACCAACAGATGTTCAATGTGTTGAAGCTACGACAATACAAGAGCTTAAAAATGTAAGCTACAAAGACTATAACAATGTCTGTAAGTCGTTAGATAAGTTCATTTCTACGACACAGGTGTTTGACAGCAAAGATTCAAATGTAGAGTTATTTAAAGCAAATAAATACATCAATGAATCGCAAGCTAAGACAAAGAATGATCAGCAAAAGCAACTGTATAAAGCTGAACAGAAAAAGAATAAAACAAAACAAGCATTATTTTTTTACATAGTCTCTTTTTCTATGATTCTGTATGTGACTACTATGATTGTCATAAACGTTGTATATCACAAAATGACTTTTGAAGTTGGTTTGAAAAAAACAATCTATGTTGTCATTATCTTGTTGTTGTTACTGATTATCAGAGATACGAATGAAATATCTCGTAGTGTCAAAAGAGCCACTAATGAAGTTGGTAACTTTACTGGTAGAGCTTTGACCAAACCCTTTCTAAACGACATGACAACAAACATCGACAAACTTTTAGATTCGTCATTTTATGTCGCTAATAACGAAATTGATAAATTGTCAGACATAGCAACTTGCATGTCAAACAATCAGAAGTATCACATCTCGCTTTTAGAAGGTGATACAAGAAACTTTCAGAGTCATAAGGATTTGACTGATTTTTATGCATTAAAGAACGAGCCTTATTTTTCGCAGTATGAAGATATGGAGCTAAACAAAATCCAGTATGTAGTGTCGAGAGTTAACGGCTATACAACGCTTAAAAAGGTCAATTTTGCTGGATGTGGAAGCATAGACTTAATCACAAAAGATTTTTCAAAAGATTTGTCTAACGTGATGAGACATATCAATTTTTCTCGAATTTTAAACACTGCTCTATCAAGCAACGATTATCAATCTGGTTGGGAAAAGTTGCTTAAAGATTTTGATAAAGCTTATGCAATTAGCAATCGCAACGCTGGCGTTTTAGAAGAGACTTTTATGACTCTTTACGGTCAAAACGATGCTTATGACAACATGAAAAAGCAGTTACTTGTCGCTTACACGATTGAGTTTAAAAAGGGGTTAACGTTTGGATTTGTTGGTACAGATACTTTTGGTGTCCCAGATAGAGACATCTCTGATTTTACAAACATGAAGACTAAGATGAACTCTCTTGAAAGTTGGTATGACAAGCTAAATGAATCAGTTTGCATTAATAATACGGGAGTGATGAGAAAGACGTTAGACATCTATAAACATAACGATTTCGAGACTACAAATTATATGAGTTTTTACTACTGCATGAACTTCAAAGATGAAGGAGAAGTAGAACCAATTCATAACAGAGTCTATGCCCTTGATGAGAACGTTGATCAAGAAGTCGCATTTGATGAAGTTATTGTTGAAGCTCAACAAATCTACACTTCTCTTGTTGATGATTTAGCTTATCAATACAAAGAGATCGATGAAGCGTTCATCGCAAACGTACAAGAAGCTTATAATCTTGAAGAGAAAGTAGTGAGGCTATGGAATGAGGGTTTTTACTCTATGCCAAAGCTTTTATCTCACTTAACTCAAAGCTCATTTGGTTACAAAGAGATGTTTAATGAAGTTGTTAGTGTAATGACTTTCGATACTCAAAAAGCGATGCCGTATTTCGCAACAATGAGTAAAGAAGAGGCGTTATACAATTTCTATACTGTTGCAGACGTTAAAGCTGCAAAACCAGTAATCATGAGTTCAGACAACTTAGATTCATTAATCCAATCTGGTGATATAGCCACTGTGCTATTGACGAATCAGTATGGCAATCAGTCTCTAAAATCAACAAGCGATGATATAGGTTTTGGTGATGTGATTGATGTGATGCAAAACAAAGTTGGTAATGTTTACGAGAATTTTGAACATACTCTATGTAAGTCTTCAAAAATTGGTTTCGATACTGCTGAATGTATACAAACGTCATTGGACGGGGCTGGACATGAACGTGTTGTGAAAGCTGTTGAAGATTCAAAAGTCTTGGGTATTACAGCCGTGACAAGTTCCTTTGCTTTTAAAGGTGTGAAAATGGTCTTTATGATTGGTAGCCGTTCGGCTTCGGGTGATAAAGACAAAGACACTATTGAAATTGGTAAAGAGAAAAAGAAACCGAAAAAATCAAAATTCTCATTAGCTGATGGGTTTGTGGCTGGTGCTGCAATGATTGAAGGTATGTTATTTTTCGTTGGTACTGCACTTTACACATTAGCTTCCCTGCAAGAAGTCGCTGTTAAGATTCCTGAGTTCTTAGCTGTTTATCAGCAATTGACTGTCAGCACATTCTTTATGCACTTTGATGAGATTATGATTGTCGTGTTGTTGATGTCACTGATGTCTATTCACAAGAATGGTGCTGAAGAAATTGGTATGACGAAAATATTTCATTTGACTTTTTCATATACGAAAAACATTCCATTGTTTTTAGGTTGCACAGTGATTTTCGTTGTAGTGTTTATTTACTTTTTAAACATAATGCCACTCCTTTTAGATTTTGATTCTCCAACATCTTATTTGCAAATTGGC
This sequence comes from Vibrio fortis, assembly GCF_024347475.1. Classification (NCBI taxonomy): domain Bacteria; kingdom Pseudomonadati; phylum Pseudomonadota; class Gammaproteobacteria; order Vibrionales; family Vibrionaceae; genus Vibrio; species Vibrio fortis. Next base: position 1,588,123 of record NZ_AP025488.1, on the reverse strand, counting down.
TTTTACATAATCATGATGTTGATACTATTAGTATTTTTTCCAGTGTATTTGATGACAACGATTCTTAATTTATCTGATAGTTTAGATGAAACAGGTGGTATAAAAACGCAAGTGGATGAAGGTGCTAACTCAGTTAATAACGTTGTGAAAACTAACACAACTGGTATTGCATTAGGTTTCTATACAAAAGGTCTGAACGGCATTTCAAAAGCATTCCAAAATGCAACAAAGCCAAAGGACGAAAAAAACAAGGATAAATAATATTTTTTCATTTAAATAAAAGCACTTTGATAAGTGCTTTTTCTCTTTTCTTGCTCTTATTTTTTGATGTGGTATTAAAATACTATAACCAAAAAAAACATGGAGAAACATTATGAATATAATTGGAGGTTTAAAAAAGCTACTTAAAAAAGTATTGAGATTTAATCTTAAAATGGCTAAAAGAACTGCTATTTTCTTATTTATGCTGTTATGTCCTTTACTGTGGTCAAAGATCGGGCTTGCAGACTCAACTGATACAAGTTCGGCTCACAACCTTTATCTTAGCTTTTCAAAGCTATTGGGGAATGAAACAGGCATAAGTCATTCATCAGTATCAACAATGACAAGCGACATGCTATTAGTTCTAATTCAGTATGTTGTAATGATGTCTTGCTATATCTCATTGATACTATTCTGCTATTTTGGTCTTAAAGCTGGCTTAAATACAGCAGCAGTAGCTTACAAAAAAGGTAATGAAGCAAAACAATTGCAGTCTCTTGCAGAGAGTCAAAGTCTGAAATTCTTAGGTCTTGTATTTTTTTTCTTTTCAACAATTCCAAGTCCATACACATCGACTGAACATAAACTGTCTAATGGAGCAATTGTTTATAAACCAATCTATCAGACGATTGGTGAATCAATCTTTTTGTCAGTCATAGAATCGACAGAAAAGTTTGCTGAATCAAATGTTGAAGTAGAGCATCTGGTTAAAGATTTTGAAGTAAAGAAGAAGACTTACCTTGAAACTGATTTTAGAGATTTCTCAACAGCTTATCTTCAGAATAGCAGTGAAGGTTCAAGCCATTTCAACATTGTTGAGACTGAGAGGCTTTATAAAGTAGAGTTTCAGATGGGTCCGAACTACTACACGTACAAGTTCAATAAGGATCTTGATAAACATAAGAGAGCAGAAGAACTTGGTTTTGACATTAAGCAGTATGAATGGAAGTTCATTAACGACTATATGAATGCGTTAGCGACACATGCATACAAGTTAAAAAAATCAGTTCAAAACACTCAGATTTATGGCAATTCAATCTACACGACTTACGTTTCAAAACGAGGCAAAAAGCAGTTCAACAAGTCATATGAAACTTACTGTGATTCGATTTATGAACCTCATGATTCTATGTCTAAATCTGAATTCAATTCTCTGATTTTCCTATCAGCAAAGTGCGCTTCAAAAGACTTTCTGACTAAGGCTTATGATAACCCGTATTGGAGTTATCTTGATACTACGAGTGGAATGACAGACTTAAACACAAACTACGCTATGCACTTCGGCTTGGAAAATCAAAGTATGTCCATTGAAGAGATGATTTCAGAGACAAAAGAGCTGTGCAAAGAGGGATTTTTGGCTTGTGAAGAGGCAGTTGATTTTGTTTCAAATGAATACGTAAAATCCAACACAAAGTTAGGTTTAGCAACTCCATTCACTAAACACATAGCTGACTTCTTTGACATCTCATTCAAAACTTCTGGATTGTTATCAAGTAGAACGTTTGAAGTGTCAGACGCTAAAACTGATGAAATAAAAGAAGCTACGATCTTAGATGCTGTGACTGAATCTGTCTCGAGAGTCGATTTCAACACATTACCTACCAATTTCAGTAAGTACATTGATTTCGCTATGACAGATATTCAAGATCTTGATATACCCACTGATTTTGAAGAAGTGGTTAAAATGGGGATTGGCTCAAAGCCGTTAATGTGGATAGACCGATTTACAACTTGTATGCGTTATCCAGATCAAATTAGAAATGGTTATCGCTGTCTTCAACGCCACACAGAAATGACAAAGTTCAGTATTGATGGACTGCAAGAAGGAATAAAAATAATCATTGCATCACAACTTTTTGACTCTCTTTTCAGTCCAAAAAACAAAGCGAAGCAAGCTGATGTTGAAGTAGGTACTAAAATGAGCAAAAAGATGCTTGGTTTAACAGGTGTTGGTATCGCTCTAAGCACTTACTTTACTGATTATTCTGTGACTGATGTGTTTAGTAATTATGAGACTGATACTTTTGTTGGGACTATGATTGTGAAGACAGTGGGGTATGCAATAGGTCTTGATACAAGCTTTATTCATATCTACGCAATGTCATTGATTATGCCAGCACTGATTATGGCGTTCTATGGAATCATGCCAATTTGGTTAGTCATCAAAGCATTCGTTACATACAGCGTTCAATTGTTTTTAAATCTTGTGGTTTTCCCTTGCATTAGAATACCGCTTTTAATCAAAGATTTTGGTTTGCTTGATGGTATTGGAATGTACATCGAAGAAAACTACAAAACAGTTTTACTAATGTTTTTATCAGTGTCATTCATGCAAAATTTAGAACCAATGCTAAATCTGAATCTTGGTTTTCTTGTTGTCTCTGTAATGGATATTTTCATGATTGAAGTAAATAGCATGACAGATCTGTTGATGAATGGTTTGAATCTATGTTTTTCATTCTTGATTATGGTGTATATTTTGAATCAAGTTCTTGATAACTTTTTCGATAAAACATTGAAAATCGTTTAATAGTAAAATCTATTATTTATTGAAAAAAGAGCAAATTGTTGCTCTTTTTTATTTTCTGTATTTTTGTCAATTTTTTTATATATGGTATATGTATATTTGAGTCATTTATATTATTTTTTTAAGGAGTGAAAAATGAATCAGAGTGAATATACAAAATCTATGATTGATAAAACTAAAGCTATTTCTGTTGAGAAAAAAGAATCAATAACAAACGTGGTAAGCCATATGAATGAATATAAAGATGATAATTTGTATGGTTTGGAAATGATAAAACAGTGTCACATAAACGATATCAGACCAGAATTTTTTATGGTGTTGAATCAAGGTTTACCAATGAATCCAGAACAAAGAAGTTCGTATAACGAAGCTCTTCACGACTACCAAATCTCTGAGCAAAAGTTATTCATTGTTGCTCAAAATGAAGGTTGGGAAGAGATACCAGCGAAATACAATGACGGTACGAAAAAGTCAGTGATGTTAAATCCTGATTCAGCAAACGATATAGACAACTTGTACGATGAGAAGTTAGTCCCAGAGAATGGAATGGCTATTGGTGATACGCAAATCGAAGAGTTCAACAATGACTTTGTTTTGCCTGATGTAAAGAAAGATGAGCCTGAACAGGACCAGGTTCAAGAGCAAGAGCAGACTCTTGAACAAAAACAAGAGACTACGTTTGACGAACCTGAACCTGAGAGTGCAGAAGAAGTAAAACCTGAGTCAAACAAAATCGAACCTCATCAACCTTCTGAAAATACGAAAGACAAAATTTCGATGGAACAGAAGTTCTTACAAAAGCTTTTAGATGATGGTGTTTATCGCATGGATGGTAATAAGCTGTATAGCGGTGACAAGTTAGCTGTTGAGTTACATAAATCTGTCACTGGTGGTTATAAACGTGGTGTTGTTCATGATGCGAATGTTGATAATTTATATAACACTTTTGCAGTGTTGCCTAAGTCACATCGTATCTTGTCTAATGCTCCTAACACAGATAAAAACTTCAATGCTTTCAAGGGTATGTTAGAAAAACGTTTGGAAAACGGTGAATCTATTGAAGAGTTTCGTGTTGGTAAAAAAGTCGATAAGCGTTTTCATGATGTTTTAGCTGAAATGAAGCTTAAAGCCAAAAACGAACAAACCTTAGAAGTGGGTATAGATGAACCTGATAATGCACAACGTAATGAAAATAAATCTGAACAAAAAGTTGAGGTAGGTGATGATGAGCAGCTTCAAGAGCTGCACAATGAAACAGGTAACAAACAAACTGTTGAAACTGAAAAGCCAGAATCGTCTAAGCCTGAGAACTCAGACGATGAGCAACTTCAAGATCTGAAAAAAGAGACTGAACAAAGCAATTCAAATCAGAATAAAGGTCTTCTAAACAAAGCGAGAAACAAAAAAATGAGGAGGTAAGTATGGACTACGACAATGTTGATTTACAGACTATCGCAATCTTTCAACCTCTCTTTGTTAAGAAGTTTAACTTACCCAAGAGAACGAACTTCGCTGATGATTTCTACGCTGATTGTAGAATTGCTAATAGAGAAAAAGAGATAATGTTTGAAGCGTTTGATTGCGCTTCTCACATGAACACTTTTCTTGATGAGGTGTTTCAGCGTAAAGACAGAGAAATGTCTTTAAAAGGGAACGTGATAAACGTGGTTAAACCTGTCTTGATTCATGCGTTGTTTGAAGCTTCAAAGTTACAAGATTCAACGACATTTTGTTTAACTGAAGATTTACCAAAATCTGATAGAGACAATGTTTTTGAAGTTTTAGAGTATGTAAAACAGCACGATCACACCAAACCTCTTTTTTTGACTCTGAAAGACATTGTTAAACATCATTTTTATGATGAGTATAAACAATATAAAAAAGAACTCAAAAAAGGCATTAAGCACAAATCAGACAGTAAAGTGTAATTTTTAAAATCATCTCGTAGAGGTGATTTTTTTGATTTTTGGTGTTGAAAATTTTAAAGGTCCTGATAATTTAACAATAAATCGATATTCAAAAAGGTTATCAGAATGTTCTTAAATCATCTTTTCTCTGAGTTAAACAACAAAATTCCTTTGTCTCTGATTTTGACAGAACGTGAAAAATCTACTGAACTTTCAATTTTTTCAAAAGGTCATGATGAGTTCGATTTTCAGATTTTAAAATATGACTCTCTACATGAGGCTGAGTTTGTTCTGGAAGCACTTGAACATAGCTTTTCTGAGGGTAGTAGGGTTGTATCAGATAGATCATATTCTCGTAACGTTAAACGACAAAGAAGAGTGTTTATAGATAACTTCGATAATCTAACGCTGTATGAGAATCATGATAGGGTTCAGTTGGTTGCAGACTGTATTTTAAATCAAAGAATCACCAGCTATAACGTGTTTTTTAACTCAAAGCAAAGAGAAGTGATGAATGGTTATGAGTTAGAGAATGTCGCTTTACAGCGTTTAAACTAAGCATCAAAAACACTCCTGAATTGGAGTGTTTTATTTTTTATGGTCTTGCCGTTGTACGTTTACTTTTTGCTTTAAGCTCTTCCACTTGCTCGTTAGAAAGGTCATATTGCTGTTTAATCTCTTCTTCAAGTATTTCTCTGAAATGTTGTCTAAGCTCTTGTGAATCGTGTTTTTTCATTGATTCGATAATTGGTTTAATCCTTTCTTTTGTTTTAGATAAGATGTTACCAATGTCTTTAACATCCTTTACTCCCCAAGAACGAAGGTATGCAACAGAGTTAGATGGGTCATAATCCACTTCATTTTCATCACATAGCATGACAGTACCGATTTGAGCAATACCTTCTTCAACAGCATAGCTTTTAACAGAAGTATGAGGGTTTAAGACAACAGCAGAGTGTGTCGCTTCATGAAATAAGGTTTCTGTGTACCTTGTATGATCTGTAAATCTAAAATGATTTGCCATTACGACCTGCGATACATTCTTACCTTCCCAGATTTTTGCATGGGCTACATCTATATCAGCGTTGTTTTCAAAAGAGATTTTATTAGAGTAATCTCTTGTTAAAGCTTCTTGCATTACATCACCCACAACTTTACTTTCAATATGAATCTCTTGTGGACTCATCACTTTATCGACAAGCTGGAACTGAGGAATGCTGTCAAAAAGCTTTTTAGGTAAACAATGTTTAAAATCTTCCAAAGCAAAATACGCTTTTTTCTTGTACTGATAACCAATAAAATAAAATCGCTCATCGATCTGTTCTTTTGAAAGTTTTTTTGCTAATTCCTCTTTGTGAGTACCTATCGAATCACCCCAATACTCCTTTTTTTCTTCTTTATCATAGTATTTTGCTAAGGTATTGATTAATGATATTTTACTTTTTATACCTTTCGATAATTCTTTAGGCAGTTTGAATTCAAGATTGTGTTCTTCTTTAATCTCTTTTTTATACTTAATGATAAGATTCATCAATTCAGCATAGGTCAAATAAACAGGTACTTTTGGTTTTTTATCACAATCCAGATTCTTGAATTGAATGGATTGGTTAAAAGAACATTTTTTAATATGCACTTTGTCATCTTTAACAGTCACTATTCGAGGTCGCATAGACTTTAGGCTTGGATGGATGTAAGGATCAAACTTTGCATCCAAATCTTCTTCAAAAAATCTTAAAAACTCATCTGAAAATGTTTGTTTGTATTCTTTCTCTGCTTTTTTCTGACGTTCAGGATTTGTGTATTTTGATTTGCCAGTATTTTTACTCCATGTTGATTTTACTTTTGCCATAAATAATTCCTCCTTTTTTTATGGTTTATATAAAAGTTATATCATAGATATAATATTTTCATAGAAGCGTGAAATCTTGCATTTTATTTGCAATGTGATAATTACTTTAAATAGGGCAATTGTTGATTTAATGGAGGTTTATATGATTGTTAATTTTGAAGATTTATTGAGTATGAATACAAAAGATTATTTTGAGAAATACCACTCAAAATTGTGTGATGGAGTCGTAGTGAGTCGCAACACTGGAAAGCGAGCAACAAACTATTTTTTAAACAAAGTAGTGGGGAAAGCTGAATACAATCAGAATTGTTATGACTATAATCTATATTACAAAAATGAATCGATTGAATTGTTGGAAACCTATGAGATAAACAAAAAGCAATGTTACAAAGATAGAGTGATTATTGATGAGTTAAACGAAAAGTTCAGGTTACTTATGTTTTACAAGAATTTTTTAAAGAAAAAGCCAAGTGGTTTTTTAGATTTTTATGACATAGTTGAAATCGATTCAAAGCATGTGAAATTGATAAAAAAAGAGGAAGCGTAAGCTTCCTTTTTTATTCTGAAGATAGTTCTTTTTGGTACTGATTCAAAGCAACAGACATACAACCTTTTATGAAATATACGTCTGGTAAAAACTCTAACTTATCAAGGTTAAAGCCTGATTCGACTTTGTTTCTGAACATCGCAGCATAGTTATCTCTTATGCAAACAAACAGCTTATCTTTTGAGTTAGAGTAGTGGTTATCAGTGTCATACATTGAAATCACTTCACGCTCTAACTGCCTATAAGCTTTTACATAACCATTTTTAAAGCTTGTCTCATCAAATCTTTCTAAACTGATACACTTAAACGCATTGAACCACTCTTTGATTGTGTTGAATGACACTCCACGCTCTTCACAAGATTGTCTAAACAGCTTCAAAAGGTACTCATCTTTCACCATGATATTCTTTGCTTTGACGATTTGATGTATGTAGTAGTTTTTGATGAAGTTCTTTCTTGTAGCGGTTTTTGACACAACTCTATGCATTTCAAAACTCGAATAGCTGTTTGTCATATCAAAACCAAGTCGCTTAATGTACTTGTTGTTAAACTGATTTATCACCTGAATCTGTTTGTCGTGAAGTGCCTCAACTTTTTCTTCATTACCAGAATCATAAGCTTGTTGTGACATAACTCTTAACTGACATATCTTACTAAAATCAGATTTAATTACCTCAACAGGAAACTCATAAATCTGAGCTACAAAGTGAAAGTAGTTCATAATTTCAGACAAATAGCTTAGTTTTTCAGATTCAATTTCACTGTCAAAGTATGCTTTGAAAGGTGGTGTTGGTGTCGGTTGATACTGTATGTTTTCTCGTAATTCAGTGTAGTTTATTTTATTCATTGTTATTTTCCTTATTGATTAAATTGTGTAGTAAGCTTTTTAACCCTTCATCTTCAAGTCTTAAATCTTGAATGTGAAGTTCAATTTCCTTTTCCAATCTCTGAAGATAAATGTTGTTTGCTTGATGTATTGATAATTTTGCATTTCTCAATATGTTTAGAAAGTGGAAACTCCTCACAACATTCACTTGGTATACATGATTGAAAAAATGTTCGTTAAATTCCTCTAACGTAATTTTTTGGTCGAAAAGTATTTTTGTTAAAATGCTTTTGATTTTTGTGTTTTTGCTGTTCTTGAACTTATCAGCAATCTCAGTATTTTCTTTATTTAAAAAATATTCCAATACTAAGTCATGATTGTTGATTATTCCTCTAATGTCGTCATTCATAATTAATTCCTCCATGCTTTTTTTAATATCACACTTCAGCGATTTGTAAAATTAAAAATAAATGGAATACTGTGAGTATTACTACGATATGGAGGTTTTATGAGTAATAAATTAACGAAAAAAGATGTTGCAAAAAAATTGTTAGCTTTTTCAGCGAAACATCATAAATTGGAAAGCAGTGCTTTTTTTGGAATTAAGTTTTCTATAGTAAATAAAAAGATGTATTTAACAGCATTACCACTGTCAAAAGATTCACTGGTTGATGGTGTTGAAACAAGTATTGCGTTAGGTAAAGTTGAAAGGTTCATCAGAGATTTCTTAGAAGATTTAGAAGTTCAAGGGATTCTTCTTGTTCACTTCAAAGTCAAAGCACTAAAAAGGGTAGCGACCGAACGTATAGAGAAAGAGGTAAGCGAACAAGAAAATTCGTTTGATGACATTGTTTTTGATGATGATGTTGTTGAACTACCTGATGAAGAAGTGGAGGTGGAGGTTATAGAAGAAGTCAAACCTGTACCTCTTATCGACCAGTTAAGTCCTGTGATTTTTATTCCAGAGGAAGATCCAGCAAAACCTAAGCTATTCCATCATACAGTTAAAGTTTTGATCAGAGATAAGCTATTTACTTACATGCGTAATGTCATGAATAGTGTTGACCTACAGGTTGCTGTATCAGATCTTAAACCTTTAGATCACACGTACCTCGTCATTAAAAGTGAAGTTGGTGTTGTTAAAAGTTTTGAGGTTGAACATGAAGGGCAGTTGATAGATGCTGGCTTGTCGTATAAGACCAAGCTTTCATTAATCAATTACATAAACAGACATTTCTTCAAGAATTTTTACTTACCTGAAACTGAGATTCCTGAGATGTTGAAAAGGCTAATGTTCGAGGGCAATAACGTTGGTAATTCGGCAATCTTACGACTTGCCATAAATCCTAAGTTCACAGCAGTTTTTAAGAAGCATAGGTTGAGTGTTATTTCAGGCACGTTTGGGAAAATGGACGGTCAGACATACAGCGATATCATCTCAAAAGCATTTATTGAAAACCTAACAGAAGTTGCAAACACTAATTTTGCTTTCCTACCAGAACAACAACTGATGAAAGATAAATCTCAGAGTGAATGCCAACATATCCAGCACGTTTTGCCAAAAATGAAGAGGTTGAATCGCAACAGAGAAGTTGTAGTTAAAACACTGAGCAACATTGTTTTTGATGATAGATACTCTGTTAGTGATTTAGTTCTAATTGATAACGATAGACTCTCTGAACTTCAAACAAGACAACGCTTAATGAGTTTCAACAAAGATTTGTATGACGCTTTGACAGAACTACTCAACGAGTATGTCATGAAATGTGATTTTTATAGCTATGTACAGCATTTTAATACTATTGATGCTAATCGTAAAAATGCCAATTAAAAAGAAGCACTTACATGAGTAAGTGCTTTTTCTTAATGATGTTTCATAGTGGTTTTGTGTTGTGTGGCTTTCTCTTTTCGGACCAGGTTAGCTTTGTCATTTATTGCTTTATGGTTTATAGAGATATAGTTGTCTAAATTGACGTAGTTCGACTTAAGGTTTACGACATCATTTGCTAACAACGTACTGATTTGCTTGTTTAAAAGCTCTCTTGCACGTTCTTGTTGAGTGAATGGTATGTCAGGATTATCGATTAAATGAAGTAGGGCATTACTGTTAGTAAAGCTGTACTTCTTATCCTTGATTGCTTTCGCTAAATTCTTTTCAAAAGCCTTTTCAGCAAAGCCAAGTTGCTTATCCATTTCTTTCTCAATTAGCTCATTTAAGCCAGTAGCATTCGATGTATCGACTTTCAAACGTTCTCTCGCCAGCTTATCTTTTGAGAAGATAATCATTACATGCAAGTGCTTCATCTCTTCTGATAAAGGTTGGTTTGGGTTACTCATACCATAAGTGAAACTTGTTCCTTTCTCTGCATTACGAATATCGTCTAATCCGTGATTAAAAATCGCTCTCGCTGCTTGCTCAGGGTAGTGGGTATTACTTGAATACTCGATAGTCTTATCATCAATCTGTGTCGCTTGAATCAGTGGTCTTTGACTCTTTTTAGACAAGATACTTAACGTCTTACCATCATAGAGATAGTCATACGTGTTGGATTTGGCTTTGTTTAAGCTCCACAACGTATAATATTCATCAAGCGTCTTTGACTGTGATTCACCAATCTCCAGATACTTAATGTGTTTAGAGTATTTATGGTTTTGGAAGATGGCCATGTATTCCGTTTTGCCATAATCAATAAGATCATCACGGCTCAAGTCGAACTCCTGAACGATGTTTTTACCAAGTAAATCCTTACCAAAAAGAGATGACTTGTAATCGTGGTATTTCGTTAAATCAGAAGGGTTGTTTTTCCAGTAAACCAAATGCCCTTGATAGTTCACCTCGATCACAATCCCAACCTCTACAAGTGAATCAGAGAATCGCTTAAACGCTTCAAGCTTCAGCTCTTTTAAGAACTTTTCTTTATCAGCTCTAAGATCTGCTGAGTCAGTGTCTTGAAACTCGATTTGTCGAGTTTCTATTTCTGATTTAATGAATCTACGAGTTCTTTTTAATCTATCTTGAATAACAGCTTCAACTTTATCCAGATCAAAAGGATTTTTCTGTTTCTTAGCTTCGTTCTGTTTCTTTTGACGACTTACCAACTTTTTTGCAAAAGCAGAAATTGCGTATTTATCTTTACCTGCGAAAGAGTAATTGTTAAACGTAATTCCTGTCTTTTTATCTTTGAAATTGAAGATTTGCTCTGCGTCTTTGCCGAATTTTCCAGAACGTGATTGTGTTTGACGAATAGTATCAAGAGACATATCTATTCCTAAGACGTTCAGCATAGCGACTTTTTGTTCTAATGATCCATCTTGCTCTAATACCTGAGCGATAGAACGTCCTAAACTCTTTAAATGGTCTTTGACTTGTTGTTCAGTATCACCATCTTTATCTGAATAAAGCTGCCTCAATTCATCAACACTGTTTGCGCCATTAGTTTGATGAAAACCAAGTGCAACGCCTTGTTGCAGTACGTCTTTAAACTTCTGTTCTACTCTAAGATTTGCTTCTTGGAATAAGTCACCGTAGTTTTTTGCACTAAGGTAAAGCCCTGTTTTTGGGTCAAACATTGAAGCTAAACCGTGTACGTGGCAGTCAGTGATATAACCATCTTCATCATAGCTATCAACGTGGGGATTCAGTAGATTCTCAATGTCCTTCAAAACCGTTTTGATTTTAGTTTTGGCTGTTTGTTTGCGGTTCTTCTTAGAGATGTTATACACAGAGACTAATGTGTGTTTAGCTTTATGCTTACAATAATCTTTAACATACCAGTTTACATACTCGACTTTGTTTTGAGGGTCGATACCCTGACCAATTAACCAATCATCAGTGTACTTTGAGCGATTTTTCAAAGCTTCTTTTCGTATGTTGTTTATGTCGTATTCACTGAAATTGACAGAGAAATCCAGCATTCCAATGTTGGGTCTTGATCCATCACCTTGAGCTGAGTAAGTATGACATTCACCATCAACCAGAAAGCTTTTCTTGTTCGATTTAGAGATATATTTATCGTTTTGAAGCTCAAACCACTCATCTACAAACTTGTTGATGTGTAGCATCGCTTCGGATTTTGACATGCGTGAGCCTTTCAATTTAAAGATCTCTGCAATTGCATAAGCTTCAACAGAATCAGTATCTAAATTGAATCGTTCTGGACAAAACTCGACACGACCATCCTTGCTTATCAGATACCAGATTTTGAATGATACCCTTTTTTTTGAAAATGGGATTATTGATATTTTTGTATTCATTTTAACTCTCCTTGTTTTTTACCGTTCTACCATTTTTTGCAAAAAACTCAAATTATTGGATTTTTTGTGATTTTATCCTTTTTGAAAAATCATTTAGTTACTGCGTTTTTTAAGGGTAAATAAAATTAGATTAACTGAAAATTACAAAATGTAAGGAATTGGTATTGAAAAAGCGAATGGTCCTGATATAACTATAAATATCAAGTCAAAAAACAAAAAAACAAAAAACAAGGAAAAATGTCATGGCAAAAATTTTAGCAAAACCAAGCGATAATCAAAAAGTAAAACCTGTTGTTGATGCTATTCAACAAAGATATCTAACAAACGAGTATTTTATTAAAAATCCTATCGATTTTTCAAAATCGAAAATTGAACTGGGGTCAATAAAAAGACCAGAATCTACTATCACCATTCATGTATGTAATCCAAAAGGCGGTTCGTCAAAAACGACTGGTAATGAGCTTGTTACATATAGCCTAAACCTAATCGCTTACTCTTCTCAAAACCCTGATTTTACATTCGATAACCCTTTGAACGTTGGAATAGTTACTGCTGACAGAAATGAGGGTTTAGTTCGTAGATACACAGAAACTTATCTTCAAAATCACTTCTCTTCATCAATGAAAAATCACTTCATTGGCGTTGAATATGGTGATGATGAAAGTAGTGATAAGTCTATGTATCAAATCAACACTGACGTTAGAGATAAGCTTGTACCAGCTTCAAAAATCTCACCTCAAAACCGCAAGAAGTATGGTATTGATAGCGAGAGTGAAAACACCTACTTCATAGAGAAGAAGGGTAATGATAATGAAGAAGAGTACACAAAATTAGACTTCTCTATCTGGGATCTTGCTGCAGGTACTAATGAACTTGAAACTGATAAAGCTGATAAAGTTCTAATCACTTGTAAAATGGCTGAAAGTGAAAGCATAGACAATGCATTAATCACTTTAAAACAAAAGCTTAAACGTCAACATGAAGAGGTTTTAGCTATGTTAGAAGAGCAAGGATTTGCTGGTACTGATGAACAAATCATCGCTTATAAAGCTGCTCAAAAAACAGTTCATACAGTTTTAATAAGCAACAACACAAACAAGCAAAGTTATATCAGTATCATGAATGACGTTAGGTACAGAATCCAATCAATTTGTTCTGAGTATCTTGAAGATGTAAACCTGATTGAAGTCCCTTATTTCCCACTTGATACATTCAGAAAGCTAAACATAAACCCAACTATTCCTACTGAGCAATGGAAAGCTTACAAGCGAACTGTAAGAGGTGTTGATGGTCTTTACTTAAACAATGTTAAGTGTATTGAAGAGCGACATGACATGATCGACTTCATGAAAGAACTTGTTGAAGTGATTGGAGTTTAAAAATGAAGAACAATAATTTATCTGATTTTTTCAGCAAAGCAACGCCAGCTTCTTCAACTCCTGTTGTTGAAGAGGTTCTGGTTAATGAAGAGGTAAAGAGTCTTAGTACAATCTCGATTCCTGATTTTGCAAATTTAAGTAAGATAATGCTTACAGATGAAGTTGAAAAGTTAATCAGAGATTCAATTTACTATGCAAAAACAAAACAAAAGAATCGTTCTCTTGAACTAATTCTGAATGACATTATCGATAAGAAGTTTAGTTTTGACTACTGCCACAACAGAAATGGAGTTAAAAATAAGCAGATAAGTAATATCAAGTTTACAACTAAGCATGAGTCATTTTTAACTGAAATGTTTAAGCAACAGATATTGAATAAAAATATTTTCAGTGATTACATTAATGAACTTGTAAAATCATTTTTAACTGGAAAAAATGACAAGGTAAAGGTCGAGGTAGGTGATGATGAGGTTATCTGTAAAGCTTTAAAATTACTAACGTGTTGTTTGTGTGAAAATGAATTAGAGCTAACAAAAAGTGTCAAAATCAACACTGCTCAAGTCAAAAGGTTGAAAGAAGGAAAGCTTGGTTTAACAGCAAAAGTCAACTTTGTTACTAAACTGAACGAGTTCTCTGAGCAATTAGATATTGATATACATAATAAATTGGTAACTCTAAACCTACCAGATTCTCAAAAGCGAGTTTTAGACTATGCTGAGTTTATGAACTTCAAACCAGATTCAACGAGAGTTGTGTATAAGAAATAGAAAAAAGTAGCTATTCGCTACTTTTTTTATACCTGATTATCAGCCATTTTTGGCTGTACTATCAATTCCTTACATTTTGTAATTTTCAGTACCTCTTGAAAGATTTTTTACATATGCTTCAATGTCTTATATGAATCATAAGAAAATGGAGGTGTGTATGATTGGTTATAAAGTGTTCCTTGAAAATGCAAAGGTCGAACTAAAAGGGATAGAGGAAGGTTCGAGTGATCGTGAGTATCACTTTGAGTATGAGAGTAAGAGATACGTTTTGATGAGAAATGATGAGTGTGTTTTATTCGATGATAGCAACAACGAAATCATTTCAAAAAAGTCGAATGGTGAAGAGATCGAAGAGTATGATTTTGATATGCTTTTAGCCAAGTTTCATGAAAAACCAATCTATCATCATTTTGTCAAAACTCACAAAGCAGGGAAAGATGATTTTTAATTGAATGACAATCCATTACTGGATTGTTTTTTTATACTAACTGAATCACCTTATCAATTTTTGTATCAAGAATTTTAGAATACATTTTTTCAAGCTCATCAATTGATACATCTTTACCTTTAACAACATTGTTGAGAATCGACACTGTATAGCGTAGCGAATTGTCGAACGCTTTTTCAGTCAGATAATCTTCATCAAAGCTCTTTCCATGCATTTCTAAGTGTTGGATAGACAACGCTCTAAACACTCTATCTACTGATTTGCGAACCTTTTTAAACCATCTTTCTGTATCTCCACACAATCTGAGATACTTTGAAATGTCAGCTTCAACAACGCTCTTACCCAAGAACCAAAACCTTTCATCAAATGATAGTCCACCAAAATGATATGACTGTATTAGTGCCATTGTGCCAGCTTTATCAAATGTACTTTCTTCAAATCCATAGTTAATAACATCTTCATCAAATCGCTGAAAATCTAATGAAATGAAATGCAGGTTTTTCACAATGTTTATCAAGTGGAAAATGTCATTTAGGGCATCAGAGATATCTTCTGAATCACATGAAAGCACTCTCATTTGTTTACAGTAATCAACAGCACTCACAAAGTAGAAAAGACCTCTGAGAAGTAGTGTAGAGGTTTCTTTTTCTATGTCTTCTGACATGAACTCAGATTCAGGAAGATTAGTTGTTTGGTCGATACTGAGGTTGTACGAATCCTCTATGATTTGTAGCGAATGATAGAACGAATCAAGATCTACATAACTGCTGTGTGTCTTAACGAATGGGTTGAGTTTTAGGACAGTCATAGAACCTCTGTGCTTTGAAAAGTGAGAGAACCTGATAATTACATTTTGTAATTATTTGTGCATCGAGATAGATGGTTGTGATAAGTCTTTATTCAGATACTTTTGAATCACTCTTACACTGTCAAAATCACTCTCTAAATCATCATTGATTTGGCTTAAAAGAGCTGGGTTTTGGTAGTGTAGAATCTCAACAAAATCAGGAGCTTCAAGAGGTTGAAAGTGTTCTGAAATACGATCAATCTCCGTCATTACATGCTGTGGCAAGTAATGTACGTCTTGTTGAAATGATACTGATAAAGCTTGTAGGTATTCTTCTTTATGGATTTGATAAAGTCCAGGCTTAAACAGCTTATAGTAAAGTAGCTCTGAGAAGTGTTCGTTAACTGTGTACTTACCAAAAACCTTCTCACTACATAAAGCGTGGTAAAGCTTATGAAAGTCCGTTGTAATGTCTATGACTGATACAGCAAGTTTTGAGTCTTGATAAGAGAGTAAAGCGAGTTGTTTAACATACTCATGCTCTTTTAATTGATTCAGCATAGCTTTAACCATCTTCTTAGCATCAGACATAAAAAATCTCCAAATTTCGATTTGAAGATTATTATAAAAATTGGAAATGCTTAAGTCAAAAAATCGATTTCTGATTGTGGTACAGAATCTAAAATGATTTTTGAAAGTGTAACCGACAAGTTTAAATATCGTGTAATGATTTTAGCTTTTTCTGTAAGTTCTTTATTTTTGTATTTTGTTCTATCAGCTTTTGATTTTGATGAGTTGAACTTTTCAACATAATCATTAATTGATAAATGCGCTATTCGTAAATCATTGTTGAAGTTAACCAGTTCTTCATCAAAGCGTTTACACGCATCAAGTGCCTTTTCATCAACGTCCAACCTCTCAACTTTTAGCTCTGAAAGTAAGTGTAATATGAAGTTGTAATTTGACGTTCTATGTTTGTTGTTAGACTTAACATACTCTGATTTTTTAACAGCAACTTTGCTTGTCGTTAAACCATTCATTAGATTTGAAAGTTCTACTTGAATCGGCTTTGCAATATCACTTTGAAACGAACCTGTTTCGATTTGAGATGAGATAAAGTCTTGTAGACTATCCAGTAAATCTAAATGCTTTTTTTCTTCAACACTACAACCCTCAACAGTGCTTTGGAATGCAAGTCTTTGCTGATCGTAAAGCTCTGAATGTGATGTTGTTAGAGTCTGATTTTTCAAACCAGTTTCAAGCGAGAGTTCTTTCAATTTGTTGTGATGATTTAAGTAAAACTCATCAGACTTTTGTACCTCAATAACTTGGACCTGATTCACGTAATGGCTATTTCTAATGTGAAAGCACAACCCAATTAGATAGTCGATTACATCAACAGAATCTTGTGCCATGACAACCAAACCTTTGATTGAATCAGCAAGGCTTTTAAAGTCAAACGAGTCATAGTTTTCAAGCTCTTCTTTTTGCTCTTTGATGATTTGTTTATAGCTCATCAAATCGCTGTGAAGTGCTTTAACTTGAGACATGTTAGCTCTAAACAAAGCTATCTCGTTACGCTTGATTTCATTATCTATTGTTGATTGAAGTTGAAGCGGTTTTTGAGTCAGTATCGAGTCAAAAAGGATGGTCTTGTTGACAGACGTTCCTTTGCGATATTTTGGATCTCTTAGAACATCAATTGTCAGATGTTTGATGTAGTTGTTTAGCTTTGGATTACTCCTATAAGTTAAGTATTTGCTGTTCATTTAAAACCTCCAGAAAGGGCAGTCATGCCCTTAGTTATTCTCCTGTGTTGATGCTCTTGATACTGAATTAACAGATGGTGTTTGTTGTTTAGTTTGTGCTTTTGCTGCTCTGCGCTTCTGTGGTTTAGCAATCGAAGCTACATTGATGTTGTTGATACTCTTTACTGCTCTTGTAAGCTCTTGTTCAGAACTTAAAGTAGAAAGAATCTCTTGCTTTTTAGCTTCTAAAACTTGATCGATTACCTTAACCAATTCAGAGTCTTGTAGTTCAGCTTGAATCGAATCACGACTACCAACTGTTTGTTGTAGATGAGTAATGAAGCTCTTTATAAAAGCTATTGAATGTTTGTGAGTTTCAATATGCTTCTCTTTAAAATCAAAGTAGATTTTGTTTATAAAAACATAATCAGAATCAGTTAAAGTTCTTTTCTCAAAATTCTCGAACTGATATTGATTTTCTTGTGCGTCATTTTCGTTGTGAACTTCTACTAATAGTTTTAGTAATGTTCTTTTAACTTCATTTTGAAATGCACTTACAGTATCGATTAATGATTTTTTATTTTCAATTTCGATGTATGCTTTAATTGTATTTTTTAATTTTATATCTAATGTTTTATTGTCCATATTCTAATCCTTATGTAATGAATGGTTTATATTAATAATAATTATCATAGTATAATAATACGTCAAATAATTATCTCTTTAAAAAACGACTGTCAGGAGTTCAGCAATCGTAAAAATTGCCGCCACCTTTAACCATAACAACTATTGAAACTGCATTTATGCGCTTGAAAATAGGCGTATGCGTAAAAGGTCTTGTCTTGCTTATCTTATTAGTCCTCATATTTAAATGTTTTCATTTTTTGTTTTTTGAAACTTTTTTTCATGAAAAGTATCTGAATCTTAAATTGCTTAACATATTGATTCTGAGAACTTAACTTGTCATTTGTTGTTGTGATTTTTTGATCTGTTATCGAGATTGGTTGTCGTTTTTATTTTGTATTTTTACTGATTGTTGTTGTCTCACTTTGTTCGACTTTTCTGTGATGTATTATTAAAAGAGATGCGATTTATTTAGTAACTAAAAGTATTTAATTTTATTTGTCTGTTAAATTGATTTAAAGATGTTTTTTTAATGCACATTATAATATTGACTTTTGTTCATTTTGTGGATTACTAAAAAGAGAAAAACAAAATCAAACAAGGAAGTTTTTATGATAAATAAAATTAATTTTAAAAATATCTTTTGTTATCTGTTTGTGATTTTTTCACTAAGTTTTTCATCAATTTCATTTGCAAACTATGATGTAAATAAAGATGGAGAAGAATGTAGATCACCGACACAATTTTCAAAAGAATTGGGAAATCAAAGTTCAGTAAAATGGAAAAAAGCATGTGGCTTTTATTTACAACAAAAAGACAAAGCATTCATTTTTGTTACAAAATTCTTTTTGGATAAATCTGATATAGAAAATAGTAGAGAGTTTCTATCAAGCAAAGGAATTAATGTAGATGGAATTATAGATTACTACGATGATAAAAACTTTGTAAAAGATGTATTACTTGTCGTTACTTACCTAATGGCTTTTGCTGTGCCAGTCTATTTATCAGCAGTTGTAATATCCTCATTCTCTACGAACTTCTCTATGGGTAAAGTCTTAGGGATTATCATTCCTTTTGTCATTCTGTTAAGTGTTGCTCTTAGCTCAACAACTTTGCACGTTAAAGTGTTCTATTTCACGTTTGGTACGATTAACCATTTCCATGACAAAGTAGCTGATGTTGAAGGTGTACTTGAAGATGCAAACACTAACGCTGCAGCGTTGAGAAGTAGTGAAGAGCTGAGTGAACAAAACGACAAAATGGTTTCGTTTCTTTTAGAGCAAACGATTCAGGAAGAGAACACTAAGAAGTTCATTTACAGTAATAGTTTTGCGAACATAAGAGCTGAGTATGATCCTAACGGTTCTGTTTATAACTTAAAGCGTCCAAGTATCGATCAAAAATTATCAATCGTTAAGCAGTGTACTGACCGTAACCGTGTTGAAGTTGATACTGACATTGTGATTTTCATACCTTCAGTTGATGAACTGTTAGATGGTGAGATTGGAGTTAACTTGGCTCACGAAGGTATGTTTATGTATGGCGGTGAAACTGATGAATGGGAGTGTGAGAATTCAGATTTTGGTAAAGAAAAAGGTCTAATCTCTTCTGTAAAAATCTCAACTGCAAATGTGATCAAAAACTTTGCTTTGAATACCAATGTTCAAAATATGGCAAACGACACAAACGTTGTTGATGACTTTGCTGGATTGTTTAATGAGTTGGTGAAGTATCTGATTCAAAAAGCGGATGTTGCTGATATTGATGGAAGTAATTCAGCTCGAATGATCGAAAGTGAGTTTGCGTTTGCAAAGAATGCATCAATTGAAGCTCGTAAGTCAAACGTTAGTCGTAAATCTACAAAGAGTTATAAGCAGTTAGTTAGTGCAATTCAGAGAACGATGGAAAACTCTTTAAGCTATGAAAAGAATGACAATTTAACAGTAGATGAGGCTGACGCATTCAGAATCATTCAAGCTGGTCAATTCAAGTTCAGTAAGTTGTTCGGCCACCCTTTAGGGCAAGATGAATTAACGTATGAAGATCTAAATGGTATGTACTACTTAAAGCCATACATAGTAGATATCGTAAACAATAGAAATGCTTATCTATGCTCTCAACGTCTATCTGACACAGAGTTTGTGAACTATGTGAAATATGCAGAAGATTTTAATGCTGCAACAGGTGAACCTGCATATTTCTTAAAGTCTTTTGGTGCAAGAGGTGATCTGGATTGTTTTGTAGTGAATGAAGACAACACTCTTACTGCTGTTGGTAATCCTAACCAAAAAGATGAGTACAAAGAAAAAGTAGATGATGGTGTGAATGCTTTGGCTCTATGGTTAGAAGCTCATGATGAAGCAGCGTTAAACATTATCAATTCAAATCAGTCGAATCATGACGATCAGATTTTAGAATTGATAAACACATACAAACCTAACCCTTATGACTTACGAGCATTCAAAATAGCTCAAATCGATATGTATTCTGGTTTAAGTAAAACTTCAAACATTCAAGAGAATGTAATGACGTTTAACTATGTGAATAGCGACAACAAAACGAATGAGCCAAGCTATTACTTCAACTTCTCAAGATTTACAGATGATGACTTAGATGATGAAGAAAAAGATAGTAGGGCTGTTGTTTATGGGTTGAAGAAGTATGACTACTCTGAATACTTGATCAGTACCAATAGAGAATCATCTAAAAACTTTGCGGAAGTAAATGACAGTTGGTTTGACCAGTTTTCACCAACAGGAATAGCAAAGAGAATTTTCAACGACTTTTCTCTATGTCCAATCAAAGATAAAGATGGTAATTGTGAAACGTCACTGACGCAACAATCTCATTTAGGGACTTTGGCTGCATTAGAAGTTACGAGTGATATAGCTGTGATGAGAGCAACACTTTCTGGTATTACTGCAATGTGTTTAGCTGGTGATGGTGCTAACTTTGATCCAAAAGCTCTTATTGCGGGACCGGCTGCTCTTATCGAAGGTTTAGCTACGGTAGGTTGTAACGGTGCAATAGCAATGAATGCTGGTTTAGGAGGCTTTATGGATTTGGGAATAGTCTTATCAGTCTTTTCAGCAATCTTAGGCTTTTTAGCATCAAACGCTACAGCATTTATAATTGTGTTAGTTGTCATCTTTTTTGTTAGAACGATTCCTACTTTGTTTATAACGACTTCAATATTTTTTCCTTACGAATCGACAAGGAATAGTGTTGTAGCACCATTTAGTTCAAACCCAAACCAAAGCTTGGTTAAGTTTGACGCAACGATTGGGTCGCTGAAAACAATGATTTTTTATCTGTTAGTAGTACCAATCTCGATGTATGTCTTTTTATACATAATGCATGATTCAACGTTCGGTGGGATTGTTTATGACACAATAGCGTCAATGTTCGGTGATGGTGTGTTATCTCAGATGTTGATGGTGATAGTGTCTAACGGCGTTATGTTTGGATTTGTACCAGTAATTATAAACTCGATTAAAACTTGGGAGTCAGATACAGCATCAGCGTTTAACGTTAAGGGAGAAGGATTCTTTACAGGACAATCACAATTTGTCTCAGGCGTTCAAGCAATAGCTTTAAATCAAGGTTTGAATGAAACTAAGGACACCGTAAGGCAAGTTCAACACACGACAGGTCAGTTAACGAAGACTGGTGTTAATAAAGTTGCAATGGATAGAATCAATAAAAAGAAAGCGAATGAGCAATCTCTGAATCAATCAGGACAAAGGACTGAGAATAAAAAATAATTTTAAAAGCACTCGAAAGAGTGTTTTTTTATACGAGAAAAAGAGCCACCAAAAAATGATGTCTCTTTTAAATTTTATTATACATAAGTAAATCCTTATCTATGAAAACTCATGACCATGACGAACCCAAGTCAATGCAGACCAGACTGTAGAAATAAACCATGCTCCTAAAACTCCATAAGCGTCAGAACTAAATATACTGACATAAAACCAGATTGAACATAGGCATGTAAAAAAGTTTGGTGCATGACCTTCAATTGGTATTGGCAATATTGCACGAAAGCATGGCAATGTAAAAAATTGATATAATAAACTCATATATTAAATCTCCTAAAAAATAATTAATCTTCAATTAATATTATATATCCTTTAAAAACTCAAGTCAATATTTTCAGTAACTCAAAATTACATTTTGTAATTTTCAGGTAGTGGATGAGATTGAGGGTAGTTTAAAAAATCAGTCCATCAGAAATAATAATTACATTAGTTAAATGAAAAATAAAAATCTCGTTTCTCTTAAAATTGCTGATAAAAAAAGATGTGGTTAAATATAAATAAAAGGAGGTTTTATGAAAAAATTATTTATTTTATTGTCAGTCTTTATATCAATTCCAGCAGTTGCTTACACCGTAGATAATTCTGTTGAAGAGAAAATTAGTGATTGTAAAGTGAACTTTGAAAATGAAGTGGTTGTACAAAGTTTCAGGAAAGTCAGAGATTGTTTAGTAGAAAAACGTGTAGATTCAAAATCATTCCACGTTTATCAAGAAAATCGTTTAGAAGATGCTAATGCTGCTCTTTTTGAGTCACATACAGAATTCTTTAAAACAATATTCTTATACTCATTTATAATTGGTGCATTGAGTATGCTCTTTAAGCAAGGTTTGACAGAGAGGATTAAAAATGACCCGGCTGAGGCAGTGATGTTGATGTTGGCGACTGTTACAACAACTACGTTAGTGTTGAGTAGTAGTGCTTTTGCTGTTAGATGGATTTTCGATAACTTTATAATTACAAATCAAACGATTTTAGTGAGTCAAAACAAGATCTTGTCAGACAACATTATTGAGAAAAAGAAGAGCATAGAAGCCAATTCAGATGAGGTTTCAAGCTTGTCCAAGACATTCTCAGAGAGTGTAATGTCGAGTGAGGTCTGTGCTTTCAATTATGTGAACAAATACATTACATCGTCTTACGATTACGATTTTTCTGACTCTGATATTTATGAAGAAGATGAGTTCTTAAAGTGTATTAAAGAAGAAAAGACTAACGCTGGCGTGTTTAACATGCATGGTCGCTCTCCATTGAATTACGCAGTTAAAATCTGTTCTGTTAAACATCACAACGTTGATTATGATTGTGGTTCAGTTGTCTTTAATGACACTCCAATTGAAGTTGTCTCTACTCTAAATATAACTGCACCTAACATAATCAGTGCAAGTGAATCTATGAAAAAGGTCTACTGCAAATCTGTTGCACAAAAAGAGCTTAGTCATCAAAAATCAGAGTACCTATGTCGAAACTGGAATGGGTCCGAGTTTGAGATTCTTAACACAGATATTGTTGAACAAGAACTTGATTCGTTGATTGTGAAACAAGTGTCTTTACAAACTCATGAGTTAATTGATGCCCTTGCAAGGTCTATCGATAATGAAGAAAACCTGTCTGAACAACCACTTTTTGGTATGTCAAAGAACCTGTACAACTTGTTTTTTACAGATTCGCATGATGGTGAAGTGATAGAGAAGGTTTCTGGCTACTTAAGCACAATTGACTATTCGGAAGGTGGTTCGACACTCTTAAACAATGGATGGAATGTCCACTTTTACAACAACTTGAACGATCATCAGGGGGTTGATAGCCAAGATGACTTAGCTTTGCTATTGATAAATAAAATCGAAAATTTACATGACAGTGATTCTATTGCTTATGAGTCGTCTAAAAGCTTCTTAAACGTCCTTTACGATCCAAAGTTGATTGTTGGTTCTTATGTAAAACCGAAGTTTGGTGATACATGTACTGGTGATAAAGGTTGTTTTGAGTTTGATTTGCTGGCTTTTAAGAAGATGGTTCAGCACCATCCTGAGATTTTAAAGATACTGATTTCTGTTAAAACATCATCATCCTATGCAATGGCTATAGGCAGTGATACAACTAAATCAATTGCTGTGAAAGCTAACAAGATGAGTGACATACTATTGATTAGTTTTTGTGTTGTAGCTTTCTACTTGATGTGCAGATTCGTGATTGGCTTTGCAATAAACCACTACATTAGGATTTCAACAAAATCATTTATCTTTACTACGTCTATGCAATACTTTTTAATCACAAAAACAGATACATCAAAAGTCATTACTAACTTTATTGATTTAATCTTAGATATGTTTTTGCCAATTGTTGTGTTGTTTTTAACAGTCATATTATCAAATGTGTTTTTGACAGTTGCATACGATTATCAAGTTGATATAGTAATTGCTGAATATTACTCAAATGAAGTTGTAGATGTAGGTAGTTCAATGGCATGGTTAATCGTCTTCTTGATCTCGTTTGTAGTGATGATAGAAATGATTTATAGAATTGTGGATTCTTATAGACAGCAGAAACTTCAAATGAATCATTACCAAGAAGATTCAACAGCGATAAATCATAATCAGATTAAAAGTAATCTAAATAAATTAAGATATTAAATTGTATAACTTAAATGAAAAAAGGTTGGTTGTTTAATGCCAGCCTTTTTTGTGCTCTTGAACGATTTTTGTTTAATGATAATCTGAAAATATAGGTTTTAAATTATGGAGGAAACATGAAACTTAAATTATTAGCGATCATCGCAGGACTATCAACATCAACAGCATTCGCAGAAACTTGTGAGAAAGTTCAGGAAAAGCAAAATGAATATGGAAAGTCATTTTTAAATGGATTAACGCTTGAATCCGTTGATAAAAGAACAATAGGGTATCCACAGTTAAAATTCTCTGATTTTTATAATGAATCAATGCAGATCGTGGGTCAAAAACAGATACGCATGTATGAAGTGGAAGAAGATGGTTCAGTGTTGAAGTTTAAGAACAACTACAATCGCTATGCTGAACGTGAAAACATGGGTGAGTATTACAAGGGTAGAACTTATCAAGTGATAGTTGAGAAAGTGTCTGAGACTGACTATGACGTATCGTTTTACAAAGCACGAACAGAGGGTGGTGCAAGGTCTTTGAAGTACATCTTTGATAAGGATATGGGTAAAAATCTGATAGAAGGTGAAGATAAGTCTATGCCAATTCGTTATAAAGCTACTGATGAGAGTTTAGAACGTGTTAAGACATTGAAGTGTAGTGAATAGTCATTATGAATGAATTATTGAAGAGAGAAAGAATGAGAGAGGTTTTTGAACTTCTCTTTTTTTATATCTGAAAAGCTCCTTCGTCACTTTTCTTATCTGGTTAAAAGATTCTCGTATTTCTTTTCCAGAAAAGCAGGGCGTAGCACTGCCACGACTAAAACATCGTAGATGTTGAAAATTTCTTTTTTTAAAAATCGTGAAATCGTATTTCACATCTATATTAAGAATAAGTTTCTTTAGATTATAAAAGTTCTATATATTATATGGTGAAATACTTGTGCCTTGTTTATGTGATACAGATGTGTCCCTTTAATTGTGAAACAGATGTGCCTCATTAAAATGATGATTAAAAATATTATAATGTTTTGTGTTCGGTTTTATATTTAAAAATTGAATATTATTGTGATCCCTTTAGACTTTTTAAAGTGGTTTTATTGACTAATAAAAAAGGTGTGATAATTTATTTAAGTATAGAAAACAAAAAAAGCACTATCGAAATAGCACTTTTTAATATTCACTAACTAAGAATAATCAAACGATTTAATTTTGCGTAGGAAACAATTTTTATCGTTATTAAAGATTGTAATATTTTTTAGAAATATGTCAAGGTATAAACTCCAAATAGTTTAATGAATATTATTTTATGTAATAGATAATGCTTATTAACTAAATGGAGTCTTTTTTATGTCATACGAAAATCAATACAACAATAACTTTTATTCAATAAACAGAAGAGTTTTAGAATCTGGTAAAGCAAAAACACGTTTTTTCAACTACGATCTAAACGAAACTGGTTTGAAATTCCGCAATTACTTACTTTCTGAAATGGCTATGAATCCAGATTCAAAAATCATTTTAGTAAACAAGAAGACAAGAAAATCAAAGTCATGCGACTTTCCTTTCAAAGACAAAACCACAATCCAGAACTTAATCGCTACTTTCAAAGATGCTTATTTCTCGATCTGCGATAAAGAAGATCACATTGAAGTGCGTGTAAATCCTGCATATTTTGAAGATTTTGCTAATGCTACATTGCAAGTAAAGCTGACTTATATCAACACAAGAAGTATGGCTATCATGTACCAAGAGCTTGTAAATCTTTATGTAGCTAAGAACTCTGGCAACTTCACTTATCGTAACAAAGCAGTAGCAGATCAAAACCTTAAAGAAACTACATCTATCACTGATTATCGTGATAGAAAGCGTGCATTTAAAGCTACCATCAAAAGACAATTAAAGTCTTGTTTTACAGTAGATTCTTCTTCTGTTAAGTGGAACAGTGAGAAAGATTGCTTTACGTACAACTTAACTAAAGAAACCATTGCTTATAAAAAAGCTCTACAAGAATTACAGGATACTGGCGAGAAGACGTTTAACTTAACTGAGTTGTACCAAAACATCAAAAACGCTGTTAAATCAGTCTTTAAAGCAGTTAAAAAGAAAGTGTCGAATGTCGTTAAAGACGTTGTAAAACCAGTCATTAAGCAAACGCCAGCAACACCATATTTTGCAATGTTTGAAGAGATTCAGTTTGACGATGAAGAGGAAGTAATTAGCACTCCTACAACTTCAAAAACTGATGATTTAGTAGATGAAGAACTACTTGCTCATTTTGATGCAATTATTGCTAAGACTCATGGTTAATTGAAAATTACCAGGTGATTAATCTAAAAAATCTACTTTTTGTGAAATTATTTTTTAAATTGATTATTGTATTCAGAGAAAGGTCCTTTTATCATTTTTCTATCAAATCGAAAAAATGGTAGCTAAAAATGAAATACGACATTTTTAAAACTAAATATCAAACTGTACTTTCTGACAAAAAAACAATGAAAATGCTAAAGTCAATGTTTGGTCATGTGCCAAGCTTTGAAGAGTTTTTGATTGAAGATAGTCTTTTAGCTAACCAGTTGGACGACACATTAGGCATAAACACCAACGCAGAAGAGCTTTTCTTCGAGAAAAGCAGAAAGCTTGTCTTTGTGAATAAATCCATTGTTGAAATGCTTAATCGTGCGAAATTCACTTCAAACTTGAATGCGACAATCAAACCACCTAAAGGATTTGAGACATTTGCTTTATGTTTTGAAAAAGACACTTACATCAAGGTTAATGGTCAAACAATCAAGCTTTATCCATGTCAAATCACAGTCTTATCAGAAGAAGAGATGTATCAAGAGGTTCATGTCCCTTTTGGCAATCTGACTGGCATGAATATTCAACGTAATCCAGACATAAACATCTCTATTACAGTTAGTTATAAAATCAAAGACGTAACGTATAGAAGTTGTGTCGATATCTCTGAAATCATATCAAAGCTTGATCAAGGAGTTGCAGAATCAGGTGAGTTATCTTCGCTTATAGATCAGCGATTAAACGATATAGAACAGCTCACAACTAACACTCTAATGAAGATAGCTATTCAACTTCTGATCTTTAACAATGCAACAGATAACAAGTATCTCCTTGAAGGCTTTCCAACAGCCTCTAAGTTCCGTTTACCTACGAGTACAACAAGAGATTACTGGACAGCTTCACACTTCGCCTATGAACCATCAGCTAAGGTTTCTGAGCACATTCGTTCAGCACACTTCCGAAATCTTCAGCATGAAAAATTTTATAAAGGTGATTTTGAGAAAATGGAGAAAGGGAGTCGCTGGATTCTGGTTTCGGAATCATTTGTAGGCAATAGCAAAACTTTTACACAAAATGACAAACCAGAATAATTGCTAAGTTGCATTTTTAAAAAAAATCGCTTAATTTCAATTAGTCAAAATTATCTCATTACGAAAACAGGGATTTAGCTCATGTCAGAGAACATTTACAAAGAAACAGAAGAAAAGCTGCTTGAAGAAAAGTTCAACAAACTATCAGCAGATGAACGTCACTTTATAGTTGAAAAGGTTTTGAGCAGTAAAGTAAATATTAGAGAATACTATAAATATCTGAACGACTTTGAGAAGTTCGAGAAATCAATTGTTCGTCTTGTCGCTGAAAAAGAAGAGAAGCAGAAGGAAGCAACTCTTCATAAATCTGCTCAGAAACTACAAGCGACTATGACTGAACAAGGATTTGAGGTTTCATTTGAAGATGCACTGAAATCAATTATGTCGCTCACTGCTGGTAAAAAAGGTACTGAAACTAAGACCAAATCATCTAACTCAAACGAGAATAAAAAGTTTGATTTAGATATTGGTGGAACAAAATTTCAGAACAAAGGCATGGGTGGTCAAGGCGACCAATCAGCGATTCTTGTAGCTATTCAGAAAGTGAATGCTGATCATGTGCTAAATGATAAGTGGATGTACGTAGTTGCTGATCATCAAGAGCGTTTAGTTTCTCTGGTTGAATCAGGTTCTATCACTCTTAAAGATAAAGATGGTAAAAAGCTAAGTGCTGACGTTGTTCGTTCTCACTTTAAGATTGAAAAAACAGAAGAAAAAGTTGCAGAATAATACTCAACATTCAGATTAAAAAAGAGAAGCTTTTGCTTCTCTTTTCACATTCTTAAAGATACGTTTTGCCAAGTTCAGTAACTCTATATAAATCACCAGTGTCATTTTGCTCAAGCCAGCCATTAGTAACCAATGCTTCTAATCCATCTTCATGAACTAATGAAGAATCACCTACAAATGAATCAATACAGCGAGAAGTTTTTTGTTTAAACCACGTATTCAATCTGTTTTTGTGGTTTAAAGAAATGACTCTCATATACTTCATCAAAGTTCTGGTATCGTCCACATAAGCACTTCTAAGAGCTTCTATCACTTCAACATACTCATCATTACAGGAGTATGATTCTAATCGTTTAAAGATGCTTGCAAAGATTCTCAGATCTGTGTATTTGAAAGAGTGCCACTTGTTTTTATAGTGGATAGCGATATCGTTTTCATCAACAGGTTTATCAAGTTTTTTAAGCAATTCTTCAAAATCTTCTACAACCTGTACGACTTCTAAGTTGTCGAATCTCACTCTATCTTCATGCGTGAAAAACAGATCAACAAGTCTTTCTGATGTTTGGATGTCTGAGTTGTACTTTCTTAGCAGAGCAGCAGTTTTGTTGTAATAATCAGTTTTACCACTCTCATCTAAAAGATATATCTCAGAAAGCGTCTGATACCCTTTTGCTGTTACTGAGTAGCAATTGATGCGACAGTGGTTGTGCATTGGTTCTGACATAATAACAAGCTCTTTCTCAATTAACTCATCTAAAAATGGTTTGTATTTGTATGTAGAGCAGTCAAAGACCTCTGAGAACTTAGCAGTAGTGACATAACTTCCAAGCGGTTTACAGTGTTCAGCAAGGAACTCTAATATTTTTGCTTTTAAAGACATTCTATCTGGTGTCTCTAAACCTATCTCAGAATCATAATCCTCTTCGCCAAAATCCAAATCAAGATCTTCATCATCATCTTCATCTTCATCTTCATCAAGGTCTAAGTTTAAACCATCTTCTAAATCTAAAATTAAATCATCTAAATTCAATTCATCAGAAACTTTTTCTTCTTCTTCATCATCAAGATTTAAATCTAAGTCCAAATCAAATAAAGGCTCAGAGTCAATCAGTTCCAACTCTTCATCAGTTCCATTAGTATTGCGCTTGTACAACTCTTCTCTTAGTTGTTGATCAGAGAAATGTTGAAGCGGTTTAGAATCGACACAATAATCGATATTCATTTTCTTCAACACTTTTGCAACATCATCATCAACCAAGTCATCAAACTGGTACTCGTTTAAGTTTTTGAAGTTGTTGCTATGCTCGTTGTGAACTAACAAAAACATCTCATCAAACATAATCGATTTAAGAACTTTGTAGACCTCATAAATGTTGTCTTCACCATAATTTAAAAGCATATCTCTGAACTCAGTTCTCAAAATTGCAATTTCATCATCAACTTTTGCATTTTTTAAATCAACATAATAATTCAAGTAATAACTCATCTTTATTTCCTCCATATTTTTTAAGTGAGTGATACTATAATATTTATCACTTCAATTATTTTTTGCAAAAATTAAAAGTGTTTTTATTTTAAAATTCGTTAATTTAAAAATTAATTAAATATTTTAATGCTGAAATAATGTGATGCAATTGGGATTTTTCGAAATAATTTAATTTATTTGAATTAATTAACTTGAATTAATTAAATTACATGATATAAATTATTATAGAAACAAAAATTAAATATTAAGGAATTATTATGAAAAGTATATTTTACAACTATGGTGAGATAACAACAGAAAAAGAAAAGAAAATTGAAGCTATATCATATATAGAGATTGATTGTAGGTTGGATGATGATTTGATTAGTTTAGGTTTTAGCGAAGGTGAATTAGACATAGACTCAGATACATTGATGCAAAATGAAGAAGTTTACGACTTGTATTGTGAGTCTTATGAAAGAGAAATCGATCATCAGTTAGCATTAAATGACTTGATTGTAGACTATGATAAGAATCTTAGAGATGCGATATATATGGTTCGTTACAGCGATAATCATAGAGATGATGGGGTGAATAGATACCATATTTCGCAATCTATGTATCTTTCGTCTTTTAGAGATTATCCGACACTATCAACGCCACTATCAAGATTGCCAGTTAAGCCTTTTATAGATATTTTAGAATATTTCAAAATTGATTTCAGTATTCGTGTTGTAAATGAAGAAGATACATATGTGATTTTTAAGGATTTAGATAATAAACAAACTACATTAGTTTTTTAAATAAAAAGGGGATTTATGGAAAAAAGTACAATAGAAATTATAAGAGAGGTATCAAGTAGATTTAAAAAGGAGCTAAAACAAAAAAATATAAATGATTATGTTTTAGTCTCACATACCAATCTTAAACCTATGAGAAATGTCCTAACCAAGCTTGGTTACACAACAGCATTGCATAAGACTAAACCAACTAATAGATACATCCACAAAGGCTTTTCGCAAGCTTTGTATGAAGAACTACAAAATCATTCAAAATCTCTTAATTGTAAAAGCATACAACATTTGAATACTGAATATGTGAATTCAAAAATTGCAAGGCTTATAAGATCACAAAACTTTACAGATAATAGAGGATTGACTTATTTGAATGATATTAGTTTCTCATCAAGAAAATTAAGTCAGTTTCTTATTAGCAATGGATTTACCACTGTTGATCCAAAAAACAAAAACAAGAGTTTTATTAGCGTTGATTTAAAACATTTTATCGAAAAAGAGTTGATCAAAGATGAAATATTTAAAGAGTTATTTTTTACACAAACCAAATCAAACAACAAAGAGGAATATGAATTATGAAAAAAATAGAGATCGTCAAAAAAAACAGAGCAAATTTTAGAATCAAAGTAGAAAAAGTAGAGGCAGATTTAGTAATCGATAAGCTTACAGAGTCTTTTGAAGTTGGTTCTACGGTAGAAGGTTACTTAGTACCAGTACCTCAAAAAGCTTTTAAAGGTAGCTTACCAAGATTTAAGAAATACACTTTCTCAGAGGTCGAACCTGAAAAGCAAGTTGATGCTACTTTCAAGTTTAATATTGAGAAATGGAGATTCGAGATTCACACATCATCTGCATTATCTGGTTTTTGCAAGCGTAACAAAATGCAGTTTGATGGTATTGATGTTTGTTGGTATACATCATGCAGTCATATCATCAGCAAGGTTCGTAAAGAGATGTCTGTTAAAAACAGTGTTGAATACGACAAAGATTACTCTAAAAATGTCCATACGTTCCTTAGAGCAGAAGAACGAGCAGACGAACGCTATGAGCAAAAAGCTCATAAGCCAGTTGACGAACTTGAAATTGCATTGAGTGAGGATGATATTTCAAATGCGTTAAACAAAGTTTGCGACTTCTCAATCAAACTGCGTGGAAAATGGTGGAAGTCAGACTTTAAAAAATATCGCTTATTTGAAGTTTACAATGGAGGTCGCTTTGGTACTCATTCGCATGTTCAGAGAGATGGTTATGCTCAACAATTTAGAGGTATCGAATACATAAAAAGAGTATGCCATGCTTATGACTGTCAGACTTTTGAAGACTTAGCTACAAAACTTTAATTTTCAAGAAAGAGGTGAAATATCACCTCTTTTTTATTTTTTTGTTGTTTAGTTAAATGAAATATTACTTTCTCTTTTTGCTTTAATTTTTCTCCATGCTATATAAAAAATAAAACGGAGGAATTTTAAATGAAGCTAAAAAATACAATAATACTGAGTGCTGTGTCTTTATTGTTTTCAAGCAATCTTTTTGCAAGCGATATGTATAACACATCAGATTCTACATACATGTTGAAAGAGAATGTCACGATTAAGCGAATACAGACAATTCATAAAACTGGAAAAGTTTACTGGTTGAAAATCAATACAAAAATTGTTGATCACTCTGGTAGAAAAACCACATCAAAATACTACTATAAATGCTGGAATGGCAATGGGACTCCTTACAACAATCTTACCCAATCTTGGATTACCACCGATAAAGATTTGAATGGCTGTCCAACACAGCTACCAGTGAAGTAAGGGGGTTCTATGTATGATATTCAAAAAAGAATCCTTAATGCTGTAAACAGTGTTGAGTGTAGTGAAAGTGATAATGTCATCACTTTTTCGAGAACGAAATTATTTTGTTTTAAAGCATTTTTGCTTAAACACAATGTGATTTTTAAGCGTGGTCAAAGACTTTGCATTTACGAAAAGCACTACAAAGAGGTTATGAGAAAAGTTAGTAGACATTACGAAAAGCCAGTTTTAGAGAGTCGTTTTGTTAGTTCATCAGAAGTTCACTTAAACTTGTTCTTAGAAAATGTGAAAGGTTACTTAGATTATTTAGTTAAAACTCATGACGTAAATGATTCTTATGTGCTGTTGAAATGTTCAAGAATTAGAAATGCAAAACTTTTAAACAGATTAAACTCAAAAGAACTTTTGAAGTATGAGAATGGCAATGCATACATTAATGTTTTTCTTTTAGAGAAACTTTATAGAAAATACAGAAGTGATGAGAATTTTAAGAGATATTTCCGTCTTTAACTTCCAGAAAATAAAAAAGAAGCTTCGGCTTCTTTTTTCATATGCTTTAAAAATTATTTTTCATTTATCTAATGTATAAATGATTAACTGATTTTGAGAAATCTTGCTCTTCGATTTTGATGTGGTATTTAAATTATATATTCAATCAAAAAAGGAGTTTATATGAATAATTTTAAAATTGCTGTTTTAGCATTATCAGGTTTAACAAGTGTTTATGCGAGTGCTGCTGATTTTGTCGCTTTAATTTCATCTGAAAATATCGAGTTTACAAAAGGAAATCCTAATCCACCTGTAAATCCTGCATGTGTAGGTCCAGATTTAACAAGGTCTGATTTAGATGCAATGATAGATAATGGTGATGATGTAACAAAAGTTTGTACTGGCAAAATCACAGACATGTCTTATTTATTCACTGAACATGAGAATTTTAACCAAGATATCAGTGGTTGGGACACTTCAAACGTCATTAGTATGGAAGGTATGTTCATGCAACCTATGGCTTTGCCAAGTACCTTTAATCATGATTTAAGTGGTTGGGATACGTCTTCCGTTCAAAACTTTTCCTACATGTTTTTAACTCACGTAGATTATCAACATGATTTAAGTGGTTGGGATACTTCAAGTGCAAACAACTGGCAGGATTTTATAAGCTTATCTTTATCAAAAATGGATATGTCTGATGTGCCAGCAGCATTTCATAATGACAAAATCCAAGCTCCTATTGATAGAAGTAATTTAGATGCATTGATAGCAGATCCACAAACAAAAGACAGAGAAATCCAATTTGCTAATGTATCTCAAATAACTGATTTTAGTAGATTATTTTCAAACAACTCAACTTTCAATGTTGATATAGGTGGTTGGGATGTATCAAACGGAACTACTTTTGAAGGTATGTTCTCCAGCGCAGATTCATTTAATCAAGATATTAGTGGTTGGGATGTATCTTCAGGTACAAACTTTATGATCATGTTTTCGTGGAATCAAGGTTTTGACCAAGATATAAGCGGTTGGGATACCTCGAAAGTGACTGATCCTTACTACTACAACAACTTTAGACTTGGAGCTATTTTACAGCACAAACACATACCATTAAGTTTTCAATAAAAAGTAGAAACCACTCGTTTGAGTGGTTTTCTTTCGTTTGTAAGTCTCTAAAACTAATCTCTTTTTTTACATTTCTGTTTTCAAAATCACCAATCGAATTCTCAAACTCTTGAACATTCAGATGCCTTATTTCATACTTACTGTATAAATACACAGTATTGGTACAAAATGAGAGTTATCCCTTTAAAAGCATCGCTCGGCATCAGTGGCTTTCCTTCGCCAGCACAAGACTATGAACAAAATTCTCTAAACTTGGATTCTTTACTTATAGAACATCCCTCTTCAACTTTTATCGGTTTAGCAGAAGGTGATTCTATGCAAACTTATGGAATCTTTGATGGTGATTTATTAATCGTAGATCGCTCTGAAAAACCTACAGGACAAAACTCTGTCATTGTCTGTAATCTAAATGGTGAGTTCACTTGTAAAGTGTTAGATACAAAGAATCGCTGTCTGATTTCAGGTAATCCTAAGTATCGACCTGTCTTCATCTCTGAAAGTGATGTGTTCACAATTGAAGGTGTCGTTATCAATAGCATACGAATGCTTAAACCAAGAGCTTTATTGGGATTCTGATATGTTTTATGCCTTAGTTGATGCGAACTCATTCTATGCGAGTTGTGAAGCTGTTTTTAATCCTCAGTGGAGGGACAAACCAATTGCTGTTCTTAGCAACAACGATGGAACAATTGTAGCGTTAAACAGAAAAGCTAAAGAGAAAGGGATTAAAAAATTCGTTCCATACTTCAAAATCAAAGATGAGCTTGAAGCAAAAAAAGTCATAGTTTGTAGTTCAAATTATGAACTCTACGCTGATCTTTCTGAAAAAATGATGAACGTCATTTCTCGATTTGCTGCTCCACATCAATTCGTTTATTCCATAGATGAATGTTTTTTAACTTTCGAGAATCATTTTCCAGCAATTCCATGCTTGAAAAAGCATGGCGAAACTCTTCGCAAAGCGGTTTGGAAAGAAACACGACTACCTACTTGCGTTGGTATTGCTAAGACGATGACTCTCTGCAAAATCGCTAACTTTTTAGCAAAAAATCAAAAGGAAATGAATGGTGTTTGCTTGCTCGATGATGACCATAAAACATTAGACATTTTAAAACAGGTTGAGATTGGGGAAGTCTGGGGTATAGGCTCAAAGCTTTCTAAGCGATTGATGTTTCAGGGGGTAAAAACAGCCTATGATTTGGCTGTTTATCCTATTGGTTTACTAAAAAAAGACTTTAACGTTGAAGTGCAGAGAACGGCACTTGAACTGAGAGGGGAACGAGCAAAATCATTTGATTTGGTTAAAGCATCAAAGCAACAGATTTTTTCGACTCGATCAGTTGGTGAGAGAATTCTTGATAAAGATAATCTTAAACAAGCTCTTGTCAAACATGCTTCAATAGCTTCGAGGAAATTGAGATCGCAAGGCAGTAAAACTAAAGTGATGATGTGCTTTGCTGCGTCTTCACCTTTTGACCAAAATCCTAAAAGCTTCAAGACAATTCATAGATTTAGCTTTTCCACAGATGATGTCAAAAACATCTCTAAAATTGCATCAAAAGCTGGTGATGAGCTTTTTCATGAAGGTGTTCGATATTACAAAATTGGAGTTGGGCTGTTAGACCTTGTAAGTTCTGATAATGAACAGTTTGATATGTTTAATGAGAAACCAGACGACATAAGACTCAACAAGGTTTTTGATACGTTAAACAGTCGTTTTGGCACTGATTCAATTTTCATTGCAGGGCAGGGGATTAAGCAAGAATGGTCGATGAAACGAAATTTTCTGACTAAGCAGTACACGACAAAATGGAGTGATATACCAAGAATAAAGTGCTAAAAGATACCCTTTCTCAAAAGGGAAGCAAAAATGCTTCCCTTCAGATATTACCGCATAATTAATTGCTGAGTTTCACTATCATAACGATACATATGAATGGTTAAGTCTTGAATTAGTGAAACCGTTTCTTCTATAGCTGTTATAGGAACAATAAACCATTCCTTGGCTTTGTATGAACGTCCATCATTACCAATGACTTCAATTTCAAGTCTGACAGTATCAAAAAGTGAGTGAATTGCTGCTTCTACTGAGTTTAAATCTAATCCTTTAAGGGGGATGATTTTCACTTCTTCCGCAGGAGACATTAAGAAAGCAGGATCATTAGGTGCTTCTTTAAATCTTTCTTTTACGTCTCGTTTCGTTAATCCAATTTTATACAAATGGCGATACTCGGAGCGAAGGTCTTCACGTAGTGTTTTCGCTATGTATATATATCCAGTAGCTTTTGTTTTCTTGTAAACCTGAAGGTTAGGATCTAACTCTTCTTCGGATTTAATCCGCTTAGCATTAAATGCGGTTCCATCACTATTAGTAACCCGTTTTGCACCAAGATCTTCACGAATGCGTTTCGTAAGGGAGCGAAGTAACATCGTAGATTGAGTGCCATTTTCAAAGATGATTAAAAGTCTTCTATCCTCTCTATCAGTTCCTCTAAAGATATCAGACATATAATCTATGAATAGCAACATACCTTTAAGTAGATAAAAGTTACCTTCCTTAAACTCAAATACTGAAAGTTCAGATTCAGAGACCGTTTCAAGTCCTTTTAAACCTGATGATATTCCGTAGTGAACATTTTCAAAGAGTGGCTTAAAGGTGTCAAAGTTAGGGCATGGCAGCGTCTTACCAATTTGATCAGCTTTTTTCCTTTCTTTGATAACTTCTGGCTTGGTAACATTTTTAATTGAAAAAATATCATTAGAAACAGAATCACTCGGAGATAAGCGTTCCAGTAAATCTGAGTTTAGAATATCGTCAAATGAGTCAAAATCTTCAAAGTTTGTCTTTTGACTTAAAAGGTTAAATTCATCATGTTCAGATAGTTCGTCACATAGTGCTGGTTGGTCTTTTAGCTTCTGTAGTTGATGGTATAGCTTAAACTCAACCATATCACCTGACTCTTCAGGTGGCCTTCCATGCTCTCTGAAGAAATCGTTGATAGTCGAAAATGTATCGAACTCTGTGGATTTAACGGATATAACCTTATCCTTCGGTTCTGAAATCCACCCATACTTATCGGCTTTAAGTATTGCGTCTAAAAATTCAGCATCATCCATTTTGTTCACTTAATCTTCTTTTATTTCTAATCTGTTCGGCAAAAAGAACCGCTTCCGCAAGCCTGCGTTCCATAGGGTCTAATGAATCAATCGAAGGTGGTCTACCTGTTCTTTGCATGAATTCTTCAATTTTATGCTCTCTAAATAAGACTAACGCTTCTTCCTTAGTCATAGTGATTTTTTGAGAAGCGATTTCATTTTTAATTGCTTTTAAAATTGGAGCATCAATATGCTTAGAAAGTACATCGAACGCCGTTTTGTATATGTTGCAGGAGTTAATCAAGTCAATGCTTAGGTTGTCTAAGTCAAAATGGTTGTTAGCCATTTCTATGAAACGTGATTTAGATCCATCAGCATTAGTTTTCTCTTTAATTCTCGATGGCTTTATCAAAGTTTCAGCCATAAAGTGATGTCTGATTTCTTCTACTTCCTGGTCTGACAATCCAAGTCCTTTGAATTTTTCTTGAATAATTCGGGTAAGGTGGACTTCATTAGCAGCATTCTGGTCGCTACAATCTGCCATTGCCTTCTGCATTGCGTTATCTTGTAAGACAGCAGCTTGAAGTTCTGTCATGTCATCTTTTATTATTTTGCGTACCTTATCTGTACTCGGCTCCTTGAATCCTTTAATGGTTACTGTGCCAGTCTTTTTCTTTAGGTCGCCAACTTTATCTTTTTCGCCTTTGTAATCATCGTCAAAATCCTGTTCTTTCGGTTCAGACTTTTTCTCTGATCTAAAATTGAGTCGAGGCTCTAAGATCTGCTCCATCAACAATGAACAAGTAATAGCTTTTAGCATATTGTTTACTGAATCTTTAACTAAAGCATCACTAACATCAGGGTTTACGATGAGGTTAGTAAATTGAGCGTGTGTTTTATTCTCTGAATCTCGAGTACATCTACCGATGATTTGAATGATTTCAACAAGTGAGCCTCTGTACCCAATGGTTAATGAATGTTCACAAAATTGCCAGTCAAAACCTTCTTTAGCAGTGTTGAGTGCAATAATTAGGTCAACATCATCTGCTTTTTTTATGTCTCTCAAGTATGCTTGGGTCTTTGATCTTTTTTTACTGTTCTCTGTATCATCAACCAAGTTAGCGACTTTAATAATTTTTTCACTACCATGCTCTTGCACGTAGTAAATGTGCGTTTTAGGGTCTATATCAACAAGCTTACCTATTTTTTCTAAAATCAAGTCCACTTCTCTGTATTTTTTACCTGATGACTCTCTACTCATCACATTTGGTATGTGAAGAATGGTCTTCTTGTTTGTGTCTAATACATCGAGTATCTGGTCAATATAATTACCTTGATAGAAATGATATCCAATTCCTAATGTTTTTAGATACTTATATCCATTTAGCTGTTCATAGTAGTTGTAAGTAACAGTATCGAAGCGACTTTCATATTCAGGTAGTAGGATAGCTTCAGAGTCACCACGGAAGTAAGATCCTGTCATAGCAACAATATGACATGACGTAGAATCCATAATCTCTTGGAGATTTTGACCAAGCTTATTCCTGTCGTTACTTGACACATGATGAAACTCGTCAATTGCCAATAAACAATCGTTTAACTGAGATATATCAATTTCTTTAATAGAATTTCTTAAAGTCGAATGAGTACAGATTAGGATCTTATCTTCTGAGTTGATAAATCTAATAAATGCTTCTTTTGGATTGCTCGAGTCAATGCAAAGATTGTTCTCGTCTTTTACGTTCCAATCAGAAAAAAAACCGTAGGTCGATAGGTCAGTATTAGAGAATGAACCACCGATAGATTTTTCAGGTACAGCAATGATGGTTTTCTTAACAGATTGATTGATCATTTTGTCTAAAGCAATGAACATGAGTGCTCGAGACTTACCAGATGCTGGCGGTGATTTTAAAAGCAAATATTGCGACATGCGTGAATCAAAAGCCCTTGCTTGCATTTCTCGCATACCCATAGCGTTCGTATTAACGCTATTAGCGTTTCGTTCATATTGAACTTCAACAAAGTTAGTTGTCATTTTGTTATCCTTTCAGCTCTGAATAGAGCTTGAATAAAACAGCAAGTCTTTCATTATCATTTTTGATTGGGTTACTTTTTCCAGAAGATTTTTGATAAAGACTGTCTACGAAGCTATCAAGATCTTCATGAATAGACTTTAATGATGCTGGCATCTTGTTAGAGCCATACATAGAAGCAAGAGAACCGCCTTCTATGATTCGGCACTTCATGATTTCTTTTGCAAACTCTGAAAGTCTATCTCTTTGAGCATCATTGAGGTGTGGTAATGGTAATGTGTTATAGCAAATTGTGTTTGAATAACAGATATCATTTCGTGTTCTTCCTGCAACAGCTTTCGCCCAAAGCATGTTGTGTTTTGATGATAACAACGCAAATAAAACATTATCCCCACCATATATAGCGAAGTTTTTATTGTTGGTTATAACTGACTTATCAAAAAAATCACATGGTATATAGTCACGATTTTCAGATGAAATTGAAGGGAATAAGATTGAATTCTCTTCAAGGTGACGTACTTCACCAAAGCGATGTGGAATAACAGAAAGCTTCTGTGTTGCAGCTCTTGTTGAGTTTTCTCGGTATGTACGAACGTTATCAATTCTTTCTTTGATCGGTGGAATAGAATTAGCTAATTCTAAATTGTCATCTGTAATCCATAAGCAATATCTTTCTAAAGAGTTGATGAGTTCCTTTGACCCAAGTAATTTGCGAATTAAAGGAGCTGACTCAGGGTGAGTGTTCAGTAGAGTCTGTTTATCTTCACTCGATAGAATCAAGTTGCCGTCATCATTTGGCATACTCCCAAAAACCATTTTCGGGTAACTATGTAAGGGAGCACGTTCAGAATAGACAAAAACATCAGGAGCATCTATGAGGTATGCATTGATGTTTTTCGCTCTCTTTTTAACTTCACCGTCAAATAAATATTTTTCAGAAGAAGACTTGTTTCTCATTGCAACAACTATACATGTAACTGCTGCCTTGCCCTTGGCATTGTTGGACCAATTGAATGATGAGTAGGCAAAGTCTATTTCAATATTTGTATTATCGAGTAAATAGCTCCACAAAATTCCTACAGAATCACCTTGGCAAATTGAGTTAGTTGCAACGAGCGCACACTTAGCTTGGTCGTTACTTGATATGTACTGTTGTCCTTTAACGAACCAGCCAGAAACATAATCTAAGTTCTTGAACTTCTTGATATCCTTACAAACCACACTTAAGTCAGAGGTATGATGCTCTTTTTTCTTTCTCGCCCCGATAAAAGGAGGGTTGCCAACGATATAGACTTCACCTTTATTTGGCATAAGAGATTCCCAATCCACACGTAAAGCATTATCGTGAATAATGTTATTGAAGGATTTTAAAGGTAGAGTCGCTTCACTTGCATCAAATTCCTTATTGAACTGTTGATTCATCTGGTGCTCAACCAGCCACAGAGAAAGAACCGCTATACCACAAGCAAAGTCATCATATTCAATGCCATAAAACTGCTCTAAAGATATACCTGATTGTGGAGCACCCAACCCCAACAAGATTTGGTTATCAGAACCCTCAAGTGTTCTAATTGAGCGAAGTATTTCAATTTCAAGTAGACGAAGCTCTCTATAAGCAATGATTAAGAAGTTGCCTGAGCCACAAGCCATATCTCCGACTTTTATACTTGATAAACGAGAACATAGTGACTTTAAGTTCTTGATCTTTGTTGTATCTTTTACATCGCTCTCATCAATTCGGTGATATTCTTGTTTGAGGGAATCTAAAAATAACGGTTGTAGAACTTTTAAAATGTTTGGGACTGAAGTGTAGTGCATTCCCATATCAGAACGCTTGTCTACATCGACAACTGCTTGGAACATTGAACCAAAAATATCAGGGTTAATAGAAGACCAATCTAATGAGCCACACTGGATCAAGGCTTCTCTTGAACGGATGTTGAATCTTGGTACATCAATTTCCTCCGCAAACAGACCACCGTTTACGTATGGGAAATCCTTAAATTTTTGAGATAGCTCGGTAGGATGCTTTGAATTGAGAAGTTTAAATAGCTGACTTATAACTATATGTGTATCAGAACCATCCACAGATGAGCCGTCACCAACTGTTTTTGTGAATAAGTTTTTTTCAAAGATTCCTGTATCTTCTGCGAAAAAACAGAAAAGTATTCTTGACAGGAATACATTCATTGTGCGGATTTGTTCTGCTGTCTCAACAGAGTTCTCAAACTTCAATAAATCAAACAGCTTCGCCATTTTCTCTGCTGCTTTAGCATCAGCTAAAGACTCAGTGGCTAATGTTGCCCTTTCAAACCCTGCTATTGGTGCAAAAAATTGAAACTCTTTATGAAGGTCGATTATGTCTAAATGTACAGTGTCATTAGCTTTTAGATCATATGCCATCAACGTTCTGTAATCAGTAATTATGACAAATCGTATCTTATTCTTTTTCAGGTTTTTCCTCTGAAGAGCTTTTGCCATCTCAATCGATAAGTCTTGATCTGTTTCTTGGAAAAGCAATTCACCATTAACAATAACTTCACTGGTATCTTGGTGTGTTTTTTTTAATCGAGTAATTGTCGACTTAGGGGTATCAAAGCAAGACAAAAAATCGTAGATGAAAGAGCTTGGAGTAATGTTCGTTGATAACGCTTCAAGATTATCAAAAACTTCTGTGTACGTGATCTTAGTCATATCGTCAAAACCTGATGTATTTCAGTGTATTGTACAATAAATCAGGATAAAATCTGTTTCATATAAAGAATATGTTTGTCATACAGCATTCTTTTGAATCGATTGGTTGGTTTTTAATCACTCTATGCGGTTAAATTACTTTTAAGCCGTAAGGTTGGGGGCAGGTTTGATTTCACAAATAAGTTTAGAGAATGTAGCAAGCTACAAAGGAAAAACATCACTTAACAGTGATAAAAAAGTAAACATCATTTACGGCTTGAACGGTACAGGTAAGAGTACATTCTCGAACTACTTCTACTCGCCAGAACATGAAGACTATAAGAATTGCTCTCATGTGAAGGGTGACTGCAAAATTCTCGTTTACAATCAAAAGTTTATCCAAGATGTCTTTTATGAAAAAGACTCAATTGATGGTATTTTCAGCCTTTCACAAGAAAACAAGAAAGCAAAATTAAGAGTAGAGCAGCTTGGGGAGGAGATTGACCAACTCAAAGTGAAGAGCGATGGTTTTCAATCTGATATTGATAAAGAAGTCGAAGCATTAAACAAAGCAAAAGAAAAAGCTGAAAAAAAAGTTTGGGAAATAAAAACGGATTACTCAGGTGGTGATCGTGTTCTGAAATTTTGTCTTGACCGCTTGATGGGAAACAAGAAGGTTCTATTTGACCACCTCGTATCCGTTCCTTTACCAGATGTAAAACCAACAAAAACGATTGAAAATCTCAAAGAAGAAGTTACCGCAATAGATGGAGAAACTGCCACCACATTTTCAATTTTGCCTAAGATCTCGCTATCAGAGCTTTCCTTAGAAGAAGTTGCATTACTTAAAGAAATAGTTATAGGCAATGAAGATAGCCCAATTTCAAAACTGATTAATCAGTTACAAAACTCTGATTGGGTTAGTAATGGTTTGGAGTACCTTGATGAGATTGAAGATGCTACTTGTCCGTTCTGTCAATCTAAGACTGTTACTCCTGAGTTAATCGCCCAGATCAAAGACTATTTTGACGAATCATATGAAGAAAGTAAGACAAAAATCGCAGAGATAGTTACAACATACAAAGCAATTGTTGAGTCATTAACAGATTTTGAATCCTACAAAACATCTCAATTTTGTGCTGATTTTCTTGCTGAAATGACAGAAAGCTATGGTTTGATTCGTTCTACGTTGAAATCTAACCTACAAAAAATTGAACAAAAAAAGAACACACCAAGCTTGCAAGTTGAGTTAGATGGACTTGTTGAACATGTTCAAAAGTTTAATGAATATGTGTATACAGCAAATGAAAAAATTGGTGTCCATAACCAAAAAGTTAATAACTCAGCTGATGAAAAAAAGAAAATCAAAAAGCAGTTTTGGCAGTTAGTTCGATGGGAGTACGACCAAACAATCAAGGCGTATGAGTCATTTTCAAAAGAAAGTACAGCGAAAAAAAACAAGCTCGAAGGTGATAAAAAAGAGGTAGATACTGATATTGCAGCCCTCGATAAAAAACGGAAACAGGCGCAAAAACAGACTGTTAATATTGAAGAATCAATTGTTAATATCAATAAAGGACTTACAGATATTGGTATTACTGATTTTTACATCGAAAAATATGAAGATGACCTTTACAAACTTGTAAGAACAGGGTCAAACGGTCAAATTTTCTCATCTC
Organism: Vibrio fortis; assembly: GCF_024347475.1. Taxonomy (NCBI): domain Bacteria; kingdom Pseudomonadati; phylum Pseudomonadota; class Gammaproteobacteria; order Vibrionales; family Vibrionaceae; genus Vibrio; species Vibrio fortis. The sequence continues at coordinate 1,544,481 of NZ_AP025488.1, read as the reverse complement.
TTTCCGAAGGGGAGAAGATGATTATTAGCTTTTTGTACTTTCGTGAATTGTTTAAAGGTAAGCAGACTGCAGACGAAGGTAACGTAAAAAAAATTGCTGTGATTGATGATCCTGTCTCAAGCTTGTCTCACATTTATGTTTATAACATTGGTCGTATCATCAAGAATGATTTTTTTGAAGCTGCAAATGTTGAACAAGTGTTTGTTTTAACACATAGTTTGTACTTTTTTTATGAACTTGTAGATTCTAACCATAAAAAAAGAAAAGAAGAACAGTTGCTTTTTAGGCTTTCAAAAAACACAAAAGGCACAACGATTGATTCGATGAAGTATGAGGAAGTTCAGAACGATTATCAGTCATATTGGTCTGTAATTAATGACGAAAATCAACCGCCAGCATTGATAGCCAACTGTATGCGTAATGTCATAGAGTATTTTTTCAACTTTGTTCAAAAGTCAGATCTCAGCAATGTTATGCAAGATAAAAAACTTCAAGAAGTTAGATATCAAGCATTCATTCGTTACATCAATCGTGAATCACACTCTTTAGGGCAAAATATAATAGACTTTAAAGAGTTTGATTATGCTTCGTTCAAAGATGGATTAAGATTAGTTTTTGAAAAAATGGGTTACTCTGCACACTATAATAAAATGTCAAAGATCTAACAGCTTAAAGCCACTCATTAGTGGCTTACAAAATCGCAGAAATTAATCATAAAACTTTTCTTACGTTTTGTATTATGGAACAATCTCCTTGCTCTTGTGGTTTGTCCGACAGAACCTTTTGTCTAACGACAAGTGCTATTGGTAGGACTGCCAATTTCTGTATGAAGGGATCACGACAGACACTAAAAAATTGTTCTTGTACCGTTAGAACGAATGAGGAAATATCATGAGTAAGGTACAGTACAAAGTTCCAGTGTTTATGACAGTTAATGGTAAAAAGATTTGCTACTTAATTGAGTATCACAGATTAGTCGAACTTCGTAAGTTGGGTATGAATGACAGTGACATTTTGACTGATCTAACAGTCGTTAAGGAAGCTGCATGACGTACAAAAATCATTCAAGAGCATTAAAAGCCACTCGATTGAGTGGCTTTTTCTTATCTGCAATATAAAGATATAATTAGCAGAGATAGGTTAAGCATTTATAGGATTAGACCGAAATGAAAGCAGAAGTAAAATGGATTGAAGATTTAAAGTTTGTTGGTAAAACTGATAAAAATCAAGGAATTACAATGGCAAGTGGTGACTGCACTTATTTCTCACCAATGGAGATGGTGTTAATGGCTGCAGGTGGTTGTAGCTCTGTTGACGTCGTTGACGGCCTAAAAGAAGCTGGACAAGCGATTACCGGCTGCAATGCAAAGCTTGAGACAGAGCGTCGTGAAACAGCGCCAAAGATCTTCACTGCAATCAATATTCACTTTGAAGTGTCTGGTGACAACCTAGATAAAGAGCTTGTTGCGAAAGTATGTGCGGATTCTTTAGAAAAATACTGCTCAGTGTGTTTGATGCTAGGCGCGGGTGTGGAAATGACGCACAGCTGGGAAATCGTCTAACAAAAAGAAAGGCCACGTATTTGTCATACGTGGCCTTCGTTCGAGTTGATAGTTATACAGCTGGTTTAAGCTGTAAAGTAGTCAATTATTGAGCAGTCTCTTCAACCATTACTTTTTCAACCTGAACTTCTTCAGTGTATTCAAAGCCTGGAATGGTCGCTTCTACGCGTCGGTTCATTGCACGACCTTCCGCTGTATCATTGGTTGCGACAGGGTTTTCTTCACCTTCACCTGTTGCAGTAATACGGCTAGCATCAATGCCTTGCTCTTCGATGTACGCTGCAACGGCTGCTGCACGTTTCTTCGATACTGTCATATTGTACTCAGCAGAACCCGTTGAGTCAGTGTGACCAACAACTTGAACACTAGATTCTGGGTGAGCCTGAAGTACAGCAATCAGAGGACCAAGCGCTGCCTTACCGTCTGCTGATAGCTCAGTGCTGTTCGTTGCGAACATCTCTTGAGAGAAACTTTCCGTTTGTTCTTTAGTGACCACAACGGTTGTTTTCTCTTCCATCACAATCTCTTCAACGATTGGTTCAGAAGGCGCTTGTGTAACGGCTGCCGTAGTGGCCGCGGCGGCTGCTGCCGCAGAAGCTGTTGTTGCCCCTGTACCGAAGTTATAGCTAACACCGATAGAGAAAAGATTTGCGTTTAGGTCTTGAACGTATTTGTCGTCAAAGTCATCAAAGTATTGATATTCAACTCTTACAGCCCAAGTATCCGAAAATTGCTTCTCTACACCAGCACCAAGCGATAGTACAAAGTCATCTTCACCACCGTGTGAGATGTAAGCTGGACCACCCTTAACAAAGAAGTCGAACTCTTGCTCTACAGGGAAGCGGTACATTGGGGTTAGAGAAATAGCGATAAGTGGGTCGCTAAACTGTGCCGCAGTGCTACCACTAGCAAAGCTTGTTTTGTAATCGCCAAGGAAATCTGAGCTTAGTTCAAACCCAATACGGTCGGTGAAGTTGTAACCAGAGTAAATGCCGGCTCCAACTGCATCATCATCACACTTAAAGCCGTCTACACATGCGCTGTCTAGCCAACCAAGCCCAACTTTAGCACCAACGTAAGTTGTAGCTGCGATAGACGGTGCTGCTGCAAGACCAGAGGTTGCGATAAGTGCACACATAATTTTTGACAGTCTTTTCATAATCTTATCCTTGTGATTAATTTTTATTCTTACCTGAATCTGCCATTAAATGGTCATCGACTGTATGTAACTCACTGCTTTCAGACGATAACTGGAGGCGCTGATCCAGCTGGAATCTATCTATATGAGCGGTAATTCTATTGTTAATCCTATTGCATATGAGAGTCAACAAAATTGTTAAAAATTATGCATTTAACTTATTTGTAATTGTTAAGTTATCAACAGCGGATGTGAATATATAAAGATATAGCTCAAGGTTTTGATTTTACAAATTTTATTCTCGAAAAGAGTTCAAAATCTTGCGCTACTTCATGCTTATAAAACGAACAAAACCCGATGCCAAGAAATTGACACCGGGAATGAATCGTTGAAAAGCAATTATAGGGTGTGCGGCGTGAAGCTAAGGGCGTTCTCCACGTAAGATACGAGCTTCGATTTGTTTGATAACGCCAGGTAGATCATCAATGGTATCAATCAGATAATGTGGTTTCGACTTTCCAAGTTTCTGTTTCGCCTTGTTTCGAGCAGCGATAAGTGTCGCTTCGTCCGCTTGTTGGTACTCATCAAAGGTGAGTCCAGCTTCATTGCCAGACAGCAGAAGACCCACAGTCCACATACCAGCGTTATGCCCTTCATCGATTCCTGGGGCTGCATCATCAACTTTAATACATGCCGCAACATTCGTGACGCCTAAATCTATGACATTTTTCAGAGCCATGAATGGAGCAGGGCGACCACCTTGTGGAAGATCGTCAGTAGCGACAACACAATCAGGGTGATAACCGTAGTCTGCGGCTACAGGGACGAGCACGTCCATCACTTGGCGTGGGTAACCTGAACATGAGCCTATTTTTACACCTTGCGCTTTCAGGTTATTCACAACTTCGATTGCATTCATGATTGGTGTGGCGTGGTCAGCGACTTTCGCTTTCTGTAATGGCATGAATGCCGCGTATATTGCATCAATATCTTCGGAGTTCATGTCTCTGCCGAACTGGTTCTGCCAGCGAGCCTTTACCGAAGGTAACTGACCAACGGCTTGGATATGATCCCATTTACCGAGTCCCATAGGCTCACGCGCCTCTTCAAGGGAGATATGAAAATCGAACCCTTGCTTGAAAGCTTCGACAAAGATACTGGTTGGGGCGAATGAACCGAAGTCTACGATGGTGCCGGCCCAGTCAAAAATTACAGCTTGGATTGCGGATGAATGTGTCATGATTCTGTGTCCTATATAAGCCTTGAGATAAGAATCAAGGCTGTGGTTAATTTGTTGGTGCGAGTTAGGTTAACGTTTGGTAACCAAAGTCTTGGCATATCTTGGAAATGGCAGTTTCAAAGATATCTAGGGCAGCGCTAAGGTCGCTTCGAGCAATAATTAGCGGGGGACTGAGTTGAGCGACGTTGCCTTGAGAAACTTTGAAGCTTAAGCCTTGGTTTAGGCATTGATAGAGCAGGGCTTCTGCTTCGTCGTAGGCGCGTGTTTTTGCGATAAGGTCTGAGACCAGTTCAACTCCCCAAAGCAGGCCGATACCGCGAACATCACCGATAATTGAGTAACGTCTTTTCATCTCGAGTAGACGCTGTTTCACAAATTGACTGTCGCTTTTCACCTTTTGTAAAAGGTTCTGTTGTTCGATGACCTGCATGGTTGCCAGCGCTGCTGCACAGCCAATTGGACTTTTTTCGTGTGTATAGTGGCCTAGAGATACTTGTGCTGCTGTGTTGTATTTGTCTTTGGTTATCATTGCTGCGATCGGAACTAAACCACCGCCAAAGCCTTTTCCGATACAGAGAATATCTGGCTCGATGTCATAAGCTTGATGAGTAAACCATTCACCGCTGCGCCCCATGCCGTTGGGGATATCGTCGATGATCAATAAGACATTGTGTTTGTCACAGATCTCTCTGATGCGTTTCCAGTAGGCCTTGCTTGGTACTTGAACGTCAGTATTACGCACAGCCTCTGCGATAAAAGCACCAATGCCTCCCTCTTTTTCAATAACATACTCAAGGTAATCGGCGTAATGGACGTCAGAGTGTTGGTCGCCGTCGCGCAGTGGAAACGCTCCGCGATAAGATACAGCCGGAGGGATACGCTCTACGCCGGCCATGAGTGGTCCCATCCCTTCTCGGAAACAGGCTTCTCCACCTACCGATATCGCGTCTAAAGACGCGCCGTGGAAAGAGTCCCAAAGTGACACGACTTTGGAGTTGTTGGTGACATGTCTCGCGAGTTTAAGAGCCATACCTATCACAGAGGTGCCACCGGGTGCGAACAACACACGGTTGAGCTCGCCACCACAGATTTGCGTGAGTTTTTCTGCACACTCTATAGCGGTCTTGTTAGTAAAGCGTCGCGGAGAAAACGGTAGCGACGCCATTTGTTCGGTTACTTTTTTGACGACTTCTGAATGGCCATATCCCAATTGATGAACGTTATTTCCATGAAAATCCATGTACTTTTTACCCGTTGTATCTTCAATGTAGATGCCTTCTGCATGTTGCAAAGTATCTAAACAGGGCGTAGACATCGCCTGATGAAGAAACACGTCTGAATCTCTCTTGAGCAATGCCTGTGTTGTTTGATCTTCTAAAGAAGCGTTCCACTCCTGTCGCGCAGGCGTTGTGTTTACATCTCCTTCACTACGAAAGTGAGTGTGAGAGAGGTTCTCTTTTGATTCGCACTGCATCATGCTGTTACTTCCCAGTATTTTGCTTTGCTGATCGCACCGATGAGACGTTCTATGTCAGTAGGGTAAACCTCACCAATGTTGCCAATGCGAAAACAGTCAGCATTAGAGACTTTACCCGGATAGATAACGAAGCCTTGTTGTTTGAGGCGCTCGTAGAACTCTTTGAATTGGTAGTCGCTGTGAGTAGGAGAATAGAAAGAGGTGATAATTGGAGAGTGAAGATCGTCATTCAGTAACGGCTGGAAACCCAGAGAACGCATTCCAGCCACCAGTGTCTTCTGGTTGGTCGAATAACGTTGGAATCGCGCGGCAATACCACCTTCTTGCTCAAGCTCAATGAGCGCTTGATAGAACGCGCGCACGGTGTGTGTTGGTGAAGTAAAGCGCCACTTACCGTGGTTAGCTTCCATGCAATACCACTGATCGTAAAGGTCTAAACTCAGTGAGCGAGCTTGTCCTTTGCACTTCTCAAGTTCATCCTGCTTAGCAATAACAAAACCAAAGCCCGGCACACCTTGAATACATTTATTCGCCGAGCTAATCATAAAGTCGATACCGAGCTCAGCGATGTCCATTGGGATACCACCGAAACTCGACATGGCATCTAGAATAACGACTTTGTCTTGTTGCTTCGCGAGTTGAGCAATCTCTTTAATTGGATTCAACATGCCTGTTGTGGTCTCGCAATGGACAATTGCTACATGGGTAATGCTTGGATCCATAGCCATTAACGTTTCCATTTCGTTCAAGTCAGGTTGTGATGTCTCGCCTGGTGAAACCACATGGCATGGAATGTTCAAATACTGTGCAATTTGTGAGATGCGAGCGCCATAAGCTCCATTATCGACCACAAGCAGTTTGCCTTCTGCACCAATGACACTACCTATCGTTGCTTCTACCGAAGCTGTACCACTACCTTGCATTAACACACTTGTATAGCCTGAGTGTTGAGTCGCAAGGTTGACCAACTTATGGCGTATGACTTGTACGATGTCTTTGTTGTATTCGTCATCCCAAGTGCACCAGTCTTTTAGCATCGCTTGGCGAACGGACTCAGAAGTAGAGAGAGGACCAGGGGTTAATAGCAAGTATTCGTTTTTCATGTTCATTTCCATTTGGACTATACCAATATTCAGCGATACTTTATCAATCAGATTCGATAGAGGTAAAGACTAAAAGGAGTAGATTCACAAAAGCTTCACATTCAAAATTCTTGGTGATCATTTTGTGGGTAGAGATCTTTAAAATGCCATTTTTTGTTCATTTAATCGTCATAAAACTCGAATAGGTTAATATTTGTCATCTGGTACATACCAATAAGGTGTGTACTCACTAATGGAAATGAAAGAATGTAAGTCGAATCGGCTGCATCTAATCTTGCTAGACAGTTCAACTGGAGAACATGATGAATAACCGTTTTATGAAAGGATCACTTGCTGCACTTGTGTCACTACTGGCTACCAACGCATTTGCGGCCGAGGAAGTGACGGTTTATACAGCGTTTGAAACAGATATTTTGGCGAAGTACAAAAATGCATTTGAGAGCGAAAACCCAGACATTCGCATCAAATGGGTGCGTGATTCAACGGGCATTATGACGGCTAAACTATTAGCTGAGAAAAATAACCCACGAGCTGAAGTAGTGTGGGGGCTTGCTGGCTCATCTATGGCGCTTTTAAAAGAAGAGGGAATCCTGCAGCCGTATACACCTCAAGGGGTAGATGCACTTCGCGCAAATCTGAATGATCCGCAATCTTCTCAGGCTTGGTACGGTAACGACGCCTTTTTTAATGCAGTGTGTTTTAACGAAGCAGTCGCAAGACAGTTGAACCTGCCGGCTCCTCAGTCGTGGGAAGATCTCACCAAACCTATCTATAAAGGCCACATTGCAATGCCAAACCCAGCGTCTTCTGGTACAGGTTACATGCAAGTTTCGGCGTGGCTGCAAAACATGGGTGAAGACCAAGCATGGAATTATATGCAAAAGTTGGATAAGAACATTGCGCATTACACGCATTCTGGATCGAAGCCATGTGTCCAAGCCGGTATGGGGGAAGTCGCGATCGGTATCTCTATGGCAAGCCGTGGTGCCAAGCTGAAAACGCAAGGTGCTCCATTGGCAGTAATCACTCCAGCAGGTATCGGTTGGGAATCTGAAGCGGTTGGTCTTGTTAAATCATCAGAAGCAGCGAAACGTGTTGTTGACTGGTCGATTTCTAAAGCAGCAAATGAACTCTACATTGAGATGTACCCAGTCGTTGGCCATAAAGACGTAACTGCGACAGTGAAAAACTTCCCAAATGTTGAGAAGAATATGGCGAAGATGGACTTTGCTCGTATGGGCAGTGAGCGTGCAGACGTATTGAAAACTTGGTCTGATAAATTTGACGCGAAGTCTGAACCAAAATCTTAATCATAAAACTGAACAACAAAGGAAGGCTTAGGTCTTCCTTTTTTGATCAGTAAGGGTGGCTTTGCAATGCCCACTCTATTTAACAACTTTCAATATCAATGACGCCAGACAGCTTGGTGTCGACTTCGTTAGGTAAGTTTTTTATGTCAAAACACTATTCATATTGGTTCAAACAAGCGCTGCAACAGGAATTTGGTCAAGACACTCTACCGATTGATGCCGGTCAATCACTGACACAAGATATTGAAACAGATATTGCTATCGTTGGTGGAGGCTACACAGGTTTATGGACTGCTATTTTGATTAAACAACAGCAGCCAGAAAAACGTGTTGTGGTTATTGAAAAAGATTTGTGCGGTAGTGGTGCGTCGGGTGCCAACGGTGGCTGTATGCTGACTTGGTCTACTAAATATCCAACGTTGAAGCGTCTTTATGGAGAGCAACAAGCCAAATGGTTGGTGGAGGAATCTGAAAAGGTCATTTTTGAAATTGAAGCCTTTTGCCAAGAGCATAATATTGACGCTCACCTCTATCGCAGTGGTACCTATTACACAGCAACGAATCAAGCTCAAAAAGGAGGCATGGCGCCAGTTATTCGTGAGTTAGAAAAGCTCGGTATTAACAGTTGGCAAGAGTGTGGCGACAACCTGAGCCGTCAGGCTGGATCTGAACGTCACATTGAGGGTTACTATTCTGAAGCCGCTGGCAGTGTACAACCGGCGCTATTAGCAAGAGGCCTCCGCCGAGTCGCTATTGAGTTAGGAGTAGAAGTTTACGAAAATACCCCAATGCTTGAGTTGAATTACGGTGAGCCGGCTAAAATCCTAACATCAGCGGCAACTGTTACGGCTGATAAAGTGGTATTGGCACTCAATGCATGGATGCTCGACCACTTTAAAGCTTTCAAACGAAGCATTGTTGTTGTCTCTTCGGACATGATAATTACCAACCCAATTCCAGATAAATTGGTTGCGCATGGCCCAGAAAAAGGGGCGACTGTGGTTGACTCAAGGATCTTTGTTCACTATTACCGTGATACGCGAGACGGCAGGTTAATGCTAGGCAAAGGTGGGAACAAGTTTTCGTTTGCTAATCATGTCGATAGCATGTTCAACCGGCAGACACAGTATCTACCACTGCTTAAAAACTCATTTCAAACCTTGTTTCCAAAGCTAGAACAGCAAGATTTTTCTTACAGCTGGTCTGGTGGTTCTGACCGTTCCGTTACCGGGCTACCTTTCTTCGGTAACATTGAGAATCAATCGAACATCTTTTATGGGCTTGGCTACTCAGGTAACGGTGTCGCACAAACCCGTATGGGCGGCAAAATTCTCTCGTCTATGGTCTTGGAATTAGATAACGAATGGACAAGAAGTGGCATGACAAAAGGGCCACTTGGTCACTTTCCCCCTGAACCTTTTCGCTGGTTAGGGGCAATGATGGTGCGTGATGCGGTGCGTCGCAAAGAAAACGCAGAAGACGCCAATCAAAAGCCGATGTGGATAGACAAACAACTGGCCAAGCTGGCAGGCGCTGCGAGTAAAGCGGATAAAATATCTGGTTAGCAATACTTCAGAAGAGTTTACAAAATAAAAGGTAACCAAAATTCGTTTGGTTACCTTTGTCGAGCTCGAACTAATCGGCATGCGATTAGCGAGAATCATCGTTGTCTTATACGAACTCAGTGCTTTTTAGAATTGATAAGCGGCACTTAGCTTAACTTCTCGACCCGGTGAAGCCACACCGTTAGATAGGTACGCTTCGTAGTAACGATCCGTTAAGTTAGTGACAACGGCACCAAACGAAAGCCCTTTAACTTGCTGAACTTCCCATGTCGCATAGATGTCTTGCAGAGTATATTGTTCACTAGGTTGGTTGCTGTAGGTTTTGTCTTCACCTGTTTTGGTTTGAGCGTCGTACCAGCGAAGTTTCCAACCCGTCGTCAAACCTTCGCTCCACTCATAGCCCAAACCAAGGTTAATGTTGAGTGGTGGTGTATTAGGGAAATCTTCATCACTGCCTGTTGAGTCCGCAAGGCTGCCTTTATATTTGCCGCGAACGTAGGCTACAGAAAAATCACTAAAGAAATCAGCGATACGATACTGGCTGATTAGCTCGAAACCGTGATTCTTGTAGCCATCTAGATTAGTGTTCCAACTTTGATTCTCACTTGTCTCTTTGTCTAGGTTCGCACCCACTCGGTTGTGGACGTGGTCACTCACATCATTGTAGAAAACAGTGAGCTCAGTACCGATAGAATCACTATCGCTAAATAATCCGTCGGTGATGTTGATAATACTGGCTTGGTAAGCGTGAATTCGTGATACCTCAAGGTCGCGAGCGGTCGCCGTGGCAGTTGCACGAGCGTATTGAACGGAATACAAATTATCGATGGTTGGTGTTTTCAACGCGTACGCGTACGAGAAGTTCAAGCGTGTGTTATCCGTCGCTTCGTAATCAAGGTCGATGCGTGGGCTAAAACCTTCATGTGTTGTTTCACTATAGTCGTGACCCGCAGCTGGATCGTTATAATCTGGTGCAGCATTCCCTTTACCCTCACTGACCACATACTCGTATCTTACCGACGGAGTAATCATAAAGTTAGGTGTCGCTTGGAAGTGGTCTGCAATATAAGCCGCATAGGTTTTTTGCGTACCAGAAGGCTCGTAGTAGGGCGTGTACCAGCCGTAATTTTTCTCTGCTTTGCTATCGTATGACGCATTGAACACCAACGAATCGCGTTCAGTTCTTTGATACTGAAGCCCCGCGACTAAAGTGTGGTTACCAAGTATCGCTTGGTTGTAGATATCAACAAAATCTCGCTTGTAGCTAAGCCATGATTCATGCCCATAACTACCCACTGACACCCACATTTTTTCAAATGCAATATCTGGACGAACCCAGTGACGATCATTTTCAGAGCGTGCAGCCTTAATGTTGAAATCAATGTAAGGACTAGACGGCATGTAATGATATGAAGCAGTTGTCGTGTTATCGGTGTATTCGTTGTAAACCGTGTATGCGTATTTTGCAGCTTCTAGTGAGCCATATTTTTTTATGGTCCACTCTGTAATGTCGGGCATCTCTCCGCGTCGGTTAGCCCACGGCTTACGACCTTCATCTTTGTAGCGAGTGTGGCTTATTTCAAATTGGTGATGGTCGTTTTCATAACCTACTCTAAACAGCATGTTTTCTTGCTCATATCCAGAATAATCTAGACCATTATCTGAGCCACCGACATGGATATCGTCAGAGTCCGTCACTGACCCGTTGGCGATATAGTAAAACCCTGTATCACTTTTACCATAGACGCTTAGGTTGTATGCCATAGAGTCGCCGTTGGTATTGTATCTTTGATTTGCACGGAAGCCGAAGTTTTCTCCCGGCGCAAGCAAGTCATCTACGGTCTTCGTTTTGATATGGATAGTGCCGCCAAACTTGCCGTTAAGCGCTCGATAATCATGCGCGCCTTTAATAATTTCCGCTTCGCCGATTAAGAAAGGATCAAAGAAAAATGTGCCGTAGCGGTATTGTTGAAAACCGATCGGTGCACCATCAACGAACACTGCGATGTCACTTGGGTCAGAAAAACCGCGGATATTGATACGCTCACCACCTGAACGAGCACCACCATCGAGGTGTGCGCCAGGTACAGAGTCAATCAGGGACGCAAAGTTGGAATACTGTTGTTCTTCCACTTCTTGCCAATCGATGGTGGTTTGACCGGGTTCGGATACGGTAATAGGTTTGGCATATTGAACACCGATGACCTCGACAGATTCATCCGTGACTTCAGACGAAACTGCGGAAAAAGATTGAAAGAGAGCGATGGAGAGCAGGCTTAACTTGAAAGTGGGGTTTGAGTAAATACTCATAACAATGACTTATAGTAGTTATTTGGAGGGAGGATTATATGAATATTTATAAGTTATACAAACATTAATGATATTTATTATCATTAATGTTTGGTTGTTATCACTATTATTGTGTTGTTTTTTGGATGTATGATCTAATCGTGTGGTTTGTATGAAGATGATAAATCTAGCGTTCTTGGGTGAGAGACACGGCGTGCATAGGGGAATCTGAGTATTGGTACTCAGCTTCGACACATGAATGATGCCAATTTTAAGCACTTTTTGAATACGAAACCGAACCGTTATACAAACGCAATATAACTGTCATTTAGCTTCTATAAATTTGTCACTCAACTGAAATATTCAGAGTTTAAATTTGGTATATACCATTTAAAGAGTGCTGCAGAAAATGAGCAATTCAACCTATCTGAATATAGAAAACGTTGTAAAACAGTTTGGTCAGTTTACGGCGTTAAAAAACATCTCCCTGTCTATCGAGAAAGGGGAGTTTGTCTGTTTCTTAGGGCCGTCTGGCTGCGGAAAAACAACCCTTCTGCGTGCGATTGCGGGATTAGACCTTCCTACTTCTGGACGCATTGAACAGAACCAAGTTGATACCACTTTTCTACCACCAGAAAAGCGTGATTTTGGCATTGTATTCCAGTCTTATGCGCTCTTTCCTAACCTGACTGTGGAAGAGAACATCGCAATTGGTTTGAAAAATCAGGGCATGTCGAACAAAGAGGCGCTTGAAGCGGTTGAGAGTTGGCTTGAAACCATTGGCTTGCCGGGCTCTGGACAGAAGTACCCGAACCAACTATCAGGTGGTCAACAACAGCGAGTTGCTCTTGCTCGCGCATTAGCACTTTCACCGGGGCTTTTACTACTTGATGAACCGCTTTCTGCGTTGGATGCCAAAGTAAGAACCCATTTACGTGATGAAATTTGCCAACTGCAACGAAAGCTTGGGATCACTACTATCATGGTGACACACGATCAAGATGAAGCTTTGACGATGGCTGACCGCATTGTGGTGATGAATCATGGTGTGATTGAACAAGTAGGAGCGCCGCAAGAGATCTATCAAAAGCCAGCCACAAGATTTGTTGCAGAGTTTGTTGGTTGCATGAACTTCATTGAAACGTCAGTGATTGCCGATTCAAAAATGCGCATCGCGGAATCCATCCTAACTTTGCCAGAGTTAGATAACTTGGATGCGAACGTTGGTGACCGCTTTGATATTGCTGTGCGACCGGAGCAGATCCAGTTTGTTGATCGCTTTAGTGAGTCTCTTCCTGTTCGTATCGTTTCGAGTGAATTCCTGGGGGCATTCTACCGGGTTGAGTGTGAACTTCAGCACGACCCAAGAGCGAAGCAGATTGTGGTCGATGTGCCGGTAAAAACCTTTAATGACATGAAACTGCGTCGTGGAGACATTCGTTATGTGGCGCTCGATCAAGAAGGGTTGCGCGCATACTCGAGCAATGAACGTCTTGTATCTAAAGATGAGGCGGCGTAATTGTCATGGAATCGACACAAATGATGCAATCTAAGCAACGAATTCAGCAGCGCGTGACACCGCTTCTCGCACGAGTAAGTAAAGATAACGTCATCCTATTCAGCTTGTTGGCGTCCTTGTCTGTGGTGATGGTACTGTTCATTTTGATGCCATTGTGGGCGATGCTTAAGAAAAGTGTCCAGAACGGTGAAGGGGAGTTTGTCGGCCTACAAAATTTCGCGACTTATTTCTCTTCAGCAAGTCTTTGGCAGTCGGTGGGTAACACATTTACTCTTGGGTTACTGGTGACAGTTGTCGTAGGTGTACTCGCGTTTGGTTATGCTTATGCCTTAACGCGCTCTTGTATGCCGATGAAAGGGTTATTCCAAGTACTTGGTTCTGCACCGATATTAGCGCCTTCACTGCTCCCTGCGATAAGCTTAATCTTTCTGTTTGGTAATCAGGGTATCGCTAAAGAAGTGCTCGGTGGGCACTCAGTCTATGGCTTGATTGGCATCTCGTTGGGTTTGATTTTTTGGACATTTCCACATGCTCTCATGATTCTGACCACTTCTCTTAGAACGTCCGATGCGCGCTTGTATGAAGCCGCACGTGCTCTCAACACATCACCGATTAAAACGTTCTTTGTCGTTACTTTGCCAGCTGCGAAATATGGTTTGATCAGCACATTGATCGTCGTATTTACGCTGGTGGTGTGTGATTTTGGTGTACCGAAAGTAATCGGCGGGAGTTACAACGTTCTTTCTACTGATATTTTTAAGCAGGTGGTTGGTCAGCAGAACTTCTCTATGGGTGCTGTCACCAGTATTTTGTTATTACTACCCGCCGCTTTGGCATTTGGCGTGGATCGTTGGGTTCAAAAGAAGCAGAAAAGCCTCTTTGATACACGCTCGGTCGCCTATCAACCTCAGCCTAGTGTGATTCGAGACAGTGTCTGCTTTATCTATTGCTTGACGATTTCTGCTGCAGTGGTGGTTGTTTTGGGGATGGCGATCTACGGCTCAATGGTAACGTTTTGGCCTTGGAACAAAGCGCTTACACTCAATAATTACAACTTCGCTGAAATGAGTACGTATGGTTGGACTCCGTTTTATAACTCGCTGACACTAGGTGCATGGGCGGCGATTATCGGTACCGTATTGATTTTCCTCGGAGCATACGGCATCGAGAAAGGACGTGCGTTTGCGCCGATTCGCCAAGTGATGCAGATGCTGAGCGTTGTACCAATGGCCGTTCCAGGTATGGTGCTAGGTTTGGGGTACATTTTCTACTTCAATGACTTGAACAATCCGCTGAACTTTCTTTATGGCACGATGACATTCCTCGTGATTAATACGGTGGTGCATTATTACACGGTTGGTCACATGACTGCTCTTACTGCATTAAAGCAACTTCCAGCAGAAATTGAAGCAACGGCGGCTTCGGTCAATCTGCCACAGTACAAATTGTTCTTTAAGGTGACGGTACCGGTATGCTTACCCGCGATATTAGATATTGCGACCTACTTGTTTATTAATGCACTTACCACGACTTCTGCGGTAGTATTCTTATATTCAACGGACACTATTCCTGCGTCGGTCTCGGTACTTAATATGGATGATGCCGGTCAAACAGGGGCCGCTGCCGCGATGGCAGTGATGATTATGCTCGCAGCAGCAAGTGCGAAAGTTGTGCACTTAATTGTCAATAAACTGTTTGAGAAACGCACACAAGCGTGGCGTAAGCGATAATTCGCGGCTTGGCGAATCAGAATTAATATGAGTGGCCATGGAGTGGCTACCAAAAAGAACAATTAAAAGGAAAATTGGTGCAGTACGTAAAAATTAAAGATGTCATCGTTGAGCAGATTGAGTCGGGGATGCTTTCTCCAAGACAAAAGCTGCCAGCGGAGCGAAAACTGGCGGAGTCGTTCGATACGACTCGCGTTACTTTGCGCGAAGCTTTGTCTTCGTTGGAAGCGGAAGGGCGCATTTACCGCGAAGATCGCAGGGGTTGGTTTATTTCACCGGAGCCACTTCGTTACGACCCAACGCAAACACTCAACTTCACCAATATGGCACTGGCTCAAAACCGTCAGCCGAAGACGGAGTTGGTTGCTGCCAAAGGAATATTGGCGACGAAAGAGGCGACACGCTTGCTAAAGCTGGCACCATTCTCTGATGTATACCGAGTTGATCGAGTTCGTTATCTTGAAGATAGGCCGGTGGTGTATGTCACTAACTATATTCGCCCTGAGTTGTTCCCGAACCTGCTTGAACATGATCTCTCTAAATCACTAACAGATATTTACCGAGAGCATTTTGGTGTTGTATATCAAACGATTCGTTATCGAGTAAGTACAACCTCGTTGCTGGGCGAGACGGCTCAGGCACTTCGGGCGACATCTGGATCACCGGCGATGGTGGTTGAAAGGATCAACTACAACCAAGATGGTGAGCTAATTGACTGCGATATTGAATACTGGCGACACGATGCCATCAGTATTGAATCGGTCGCTCATCTTGAACGATAAATGACTAGATGATTGAACACATATAAGCTCGTCTGATAGGCATATCAAATACTATCTAGGTCTCTAAATTAGAGACCTTTTTTATCATCAAAATTGGGAAGAACATGGAACTGTCTGCCATTGTTTTAGTGATTATTTCAGCTCTGTTGCATGCTGGCTGGAATGTGCTTGGAAAATCAAATCAAAGCTCTGGTTCGGCCTTCTTCTTAGCGTCTAGCTTTTCTGCTGCCACCTTACTCACCCCTTACCTAGTTTGGTACATCAATACCGTCGGTTTCTCTAGTATCGGTCTACCTTTTTGGCACCTATTACTGCTGAGTGGAATCTGTCAGGTGGTTTATTTAGTGGGGTTAGGTGTCGCTTACAAACAGGCGGATATTGGCGTGATATACCCGATGGCTCGCGCATTGCCTGTATTGATGGTGGGGTTAGGCACCTGGGTTTTAGGGTATTCATTGGCTTACAACCAATGGTTTGGGTTTGCGCTGATCACTCTAGGTTGCCTAGTGGTTCCGCTTAAGAGCTTTAAAGATCTAAGGCCACGAGCTTATTTAAATCTAGGTGTGCTTTGGGCGTTAATCGCAGCAATAGGTACCACTGGTTATTCGATCATTGATAAAGAAGCCTTGTTGTTGCTCGGTAATATCGACGCTAGCACTGTCACAAATAGAGATGCATCGGTCTTTTATTTGGGAATGCAGTTCTGGGCGATAGCTTTACCTCTCAGTATTTGGCTATTGGTTTCCAATCAAAGTATTGAGTTTGTAAACGCGTGGCGCATTCGAAAACAAGCAGCAACAGCCGGTGTGATGATGGCTGCCACATATGGATTAGTACTGTTTGCAATGACCATGACTGAAAATGTCAGCTTGGTTGTCGCGTTGAGGCAGGTGAGCATCATCTTCGGTGTTGTGATGGGGATCTACTTTTTAAAGGAAAAGTGGCACGTGACTCGTGGTGTAGGTGTGCTTTTTATTATCTTCGGCTTGGTTATCTCATTGTTTTAAAATAACTATTATATAGTTCCTCATTCTTGAAGTGTGACTTTTCGCACGCAATTCCCTTATTGATAGCAAACGTTTTACTGTTGTTAAAGATGTGATCTCTCTCATAGACAGTTCGGTAAAGTTACCGGTAACATCGCACTCAACATTACCGGTAACATAAAATAACAAACCGGATTAAGTGAAACCCATAAGGATACCCCGAATGAAAGCTATGACTAAAACGCTGATTGCTGCTTCCCTAACAGGTCTATTCGCGACTTCTGCAATGGCTGCAGACTTCAAATTGAAAATTCAATCTTCAGATCCATCTGGTGATCTGAACTTCAAAGTTCAACAGAATTGGGCTGAGCGTGTAGAGACTATGTCTAACGGCCGTATCGACATTGACCTTCTACCTGTGGGTGCTGTGGTTAAGCACACAGAAACGCTAGGCGCGATCAAAATGGGTATCCTTGATGGCCAAGTAACAGCGACAGGTTACTTCTCTGGTAAAGATCCAGCATTTGGCCTTATCGGTAACATGGTTGGTGCGTGGTCTGATACAACACAACTGCTGCAATACATGAACTACGGCGGTGGTAACGAGCTTATGACTGAGCTTTACGCTCCATACGGCGTTAAGTTCGTTGGTGCTTCGACTACGGGTGTTGAGTCGTTCATCTCAAAAGTACCAGTCGACGGCGTTGATGACCTTAAAGGTCTAAAGCTGCGTGCTCCTGAAGGTCTAGTACAGCAAGTATTCGCAGCAGCAGGCGCAACGCCAGTTAACTTACCGGGTTCTGAAGTATTTACTGGCCTAAGCAAGGGCGTTATTGATGCGGCTGACTACACCGTATTCTCTACGAACCAAAAAGCAGGTATGAACGACATCGCGACCCACCCAGTGCAACCGGGTTTCCACTCTCTTCCTCTGATCGACATCTCTATCTCTCAGAAGAAGTGGGACAAAATGCCTGAAGATCTACAGATCATTCTGCAAACATCGGTTCGTGACTTCTCGTACGACATGACAACTCAACTGAAAATGGCTGATCAAGCTGCAGTGAAAGAAGCGCAAGCAAATCCAGAAATTACGATTCACAATTGGTCAGACGAAGAGCGTAAGAAGTTCCGTGAAATCGCGAAAGGCCAATGGAAAGTATTTGCTGAACGTTCTCCAAATGCACAGAAAGTCTATGACTCTGTAACTGGCTTCCTAGAGACCAACGGTCTACTTTAATTCACAACGATTATCCAGGCTAAATACCTATTTTAGCTTCTCTTTTGGAGGGCATTTGCCCTCCGTTTTTTTTGAGTAATACGTTATGACAGATAAAACGTCTCATGCGCCCCAAGAGCAAGAAGAGCAACCAAGAAACATTCTCGACCGCGCTATCATCAAGGTCAGTAATGTTCTAAGTGGCTTGTTCATCTTCACTGTACTTATCTCTTTTTACGAAGTGGTGATGCGTTACGCGTTTAATGCCCCAACAACATGGGTACATGAAACCGCATCTTTCGTTGGTGGCTCGCTATTTATCGTAGGCGGTATTTACGCCTTCGCTGCTAACAAACACGTTCGAGTTGTTCTTATTTACGATTCAGTTTCTTCTCAAACTCGAAAATACCTAAACCTAGTTCACCACGTAGTAGGTTTAGCGTTTGCCGGTATGTTGGCTTATGCCTCTTATTTTATGGTTCAAGAGTCTTGGTTTACACCGTGGGGTGACCTTCGTCTTGAAACGTCAGGCTCGGTACTGAACGCTCCGTACCCAGCACTTCTTAAAGGCATCATCTTTGTTTGTCTTTGTATTCTTGTTGTCCAGTTTGTATTGCACCTAATCCAAGAGATTGTAGGGCTAGGGAAGAAAGACGATGTTTGATTTATCTTCTATTGGCATCGCATGGGGCAGTGTCCTCATGCTGGTTATGATGATCGGCTTGCTACTGACAGGTATGCAGCTGGCATTCGTAACAGGTTTCGTAGCCATCTTTTTCACACTGTTTTGGTTTGGTCCAGACGCATTGCCTTTAATCGCTAGCCGTACTTACAGCTTTGCATCAGGTTACGTTTTCCTAGCGGTTCCGATGTTTGTATTAATGGCGGCGCTGCTTGACCGATCAGGTATTGCTCGAGACCTGTTTGATGCGATGAAATCAGTAGGCCGAAGAGTTCGTGGTGGCGTTGCCGTACAGACCCTATTGGTTGCGGTACTGCTTGCTTCAATGTCTGGTGTTATCGGTGGTGAGACTGTGCTGCTGGGTATTCTTGCTCTGCCACAAATGCTGCGTCTTGGTTACGACCGCAAGCTAGCAATCGGTACAACTTGTGCGGGTGGCGCGCTAGGTACCATGCTTCCTCCATCTATCGTACTTATCATCTACGGTATGACAGCGAGTGTGTCGATTGGTGACCTGTTTAAAGCATCGTTCCTACCAGCATTCATCCTAGCGGGCTGCTACATCGGTTATGTACTGATTCGTTGTAAGTTGAATCCATCTCTGGCTCCGATTCCAAGTGATGAAGAGATCGCGGAAGACATGGAAAATCAGCCAAGCTACTTCAAAGCACTGTTCTTCCCACTGCTTTCAGTAGCAACGGTTCTGGGCAGTATCTACACAGGTATCGCGTCAGTAACAGAAGCGTCTGCTCTGGGCGTTGTGGGTATCATGATTTCCGCAGCGATTCGTGGTGAGCTTAACTTCAATATGCTCAAGGAGAGTGCCATCGCAACTATGCGTACCTGCGGCATGATCATGTGGATCGGTATCGGTGCAAGCGCGCTGGTTGGTATCTACAACCTAATGGGCGGTATCGACTTTGTTGAAGAGGTGATTCTAAGCCTAAGTGGCGGTAGCCCGCTTGCAACACTGCTTATCATGATGGTTATTCTATTGGTTCTAGGTATGTTCCTTGACTGGGTTGGTGTAGCGCTTCTAACGATGCCTATATTCGTACCAATCATCACAAGTCTTGGTTACGACCCAGTATGGTTCGGTGTGGTGTTCTGTCTAAACATGCAGGTGTCATTCCTATCACCTCCGTTTGGCCCAGCAGCCTTCTACCTGAAATCGGTGGCACCGAAAGACATCAGCTTGGGCGAGATCTTCAGTTCACTACTGCCATTCATCGGCCTACAGGTTCTGGTACTCGGGATGGTGATTGCATTCCCTGAGCTCGCGATGTGGTGGAAATAATCCCCACCTTTTAAAGACCTAAAGAATCCCCAGATTATATAGACAGCCTCCAGTGTGAGTTGGAGGCTAAGGATAGTATTGTCCAATGAAAGCGAAAAAAATTTTAGTAATGGGCGTTTCAGGCTGCGGTAAAAGCTTGATTGGTAGCGAAATTGCTCACGCTCTAAATCTGCCTTTTCATGATGGTGATGATTACCACCCACAATCAAATGTGGACAAGATGGCAGAAGGTACTCCTCTAAACGACGATGACCGCCAAGGTTGGTTGGAAACCTTAAACAGGGTTTACGTTGAGAATGAAGCGGCGGTGATTGCCTGTTCAGCACTAAAACCATCGTACCGTGACATTCTGAGGAACAATAACCGAGAATTAGTGATTGTCTACTTACAAGGTTCGTTTGACACGATTTGGAATCGTCATAAATCCCGTGAAAATCACTACTTCAACGGTGAAGCAATGTTAAAAAGCCAGTTTGAAGCATTGGTTGAACCACAACAAGATGAAGCATTGTTTGTCGATATTGCACAAGGTGTGGAAGGTGTTGTTGCTGATGCGCTACACGCGATTAAACAATTTGAGGAGAAGGAGTCATGAGCACTTCAACTCGTTCTCAATCAAACAGCTCTCAACCAAGCGTATCTCAGTTCAATATTGCGATGATTGGCCTAGGTGTTATGGGCAAAAGCCTTGCTTTGAATCTACTCGATCAAGGCTTCAACGTGACAGGCTTTGATATCAGTGAAGCACATCGTGAGCATGCTGAATCAGAAGCAAAAGAACTAGCGCAACAAGTTGATAAAGGGAGCTTTTTCAAAGCCACTGACCTCAAACAAGTTCTCGACTCACTGGTTAAGCCGCGCGTGATTGCATTATCAGTCCCTGCTGGCAATATTGTTGAATCTGTAATTGATGACCTATTAGTGGCGGGTCTTGAGCAAGACGATATTGTTATCGATACTGGTAATAGCCTTTGGACTGATACTGAAGCGCGTGAGCTGAAATATCGAGGCAAACTACGCTTCTTCTCAACGGCGGTGTCTGGCGGCGAAGTAGGGGCTCGTACAGGCCCTGCATTGATGGCTAGCGGTGACAAAGAGGCTTGGGATTACGTTCAACCAATGTGGGAAGCTATTTCAGCTAAGGTTGACGAAAATGGCTTGCCCGTTGGTCAATTTGACAAGGGCGAACCTTGCGCGGCATACCTGGGCCCGGCCGGTGCTGGTCACTATGTGAAAATGGTGCATAACGGCATTGAATATGCGGACATGCAGCTCATTTGTGAGGTTTACCATTTTATGTCTGACGTTTTGGCTATGTCAGCACAAGAGATTGGTGAGGTCTTCGAGCATTGGAACCAAGGTGTACTGAACAGCTATCTGATGGAGATCAGCGCTAATATCTTGCAGACGTTAGATCCAACGACACAGAAACCGTTTGTGGAAGTGGTGCTTGATAAAGCTGGGCAGAAAGGTACTGGCCTTTGGACGGCAGTGAATAGTCTTCAAGAAGGGGCGCCAGCACCAACCATTGCTCAAGCGGTATTCGCTCGCGCTCAAAGTAGCCAGAAAGCGGTACGAGTACAAGGTGCGAAGGTGTTGCGAACGCACGTCCAACCAAGTTGCGGTAAGGCCAAACAAGAGACCATCGAAGAGCTACATGATGCATTGTACTGCGCTAAGCTTTCGGTATACGCTCAAGGCTTTGACTTAATGAAAGCAACCTCAATCAAAGAGGGTTGGGATCTCGATTTTGCCCATATTGCTAAGATTTGGCGTGCAGGTTGTATTATTCGAGCTGTTTTCTTGCAAGACATCACCAAGGCGTACCAAAGTGATGCCGAATTGAGTAACTTGTTGTTTGCGAATCGTTTTGTTGAAGAGGTTCATGAACGCTCTTTTGGATGGCGAGCAGTCGTCGCAAACTCAGCGTTAACAGGTGTTCCAATGCCGGCCATCAGTTCCGCTTTGGGTTACTTCGATTCACTTCGCTGTGAAGTATTACCTGCTAACTTACTGCAAGCACAACGCGACTATTTTGGTTCGCATACTTACTCGCGCATCGATAGAGACGAACAACAGAAGTTTCATATAACGTGGAGTGAAACTCCACGCACAGAGATTGAAGCTTAGTGCCTACCTTTTAAACGTCCTCATTATGGGGACGTTTTTGTTTGTGGTATTACATCAACATTTCGCGAGATAAGGCTTCAAATCCTAATTCAGTTGGATACACTGTTACCAGTAACATAATCAATAACAATAATAACTAACTTACTATGTCAAATAAGAAAAAACGTCCTACTTTACAAGATGTTGCCAATTTAGTTGGCGTCACCAAAATGACCGTAAGTCGCTGTTTACGAGACCCTTCGCAAGTCTCTGAAGCACTACGAGACAAAATTAATTCAGCGGTTGAAGAGCTGGGTTACATCCCAAACCGCGCCCCTGATATCCTTTCAAACGCAAAAAGTAACGCCATTGGCGTGCTGGTTCCGTCGTTAACAAACCAAGTTTTTGCAGAAGTGATTCGTGGGATAGAGCAGGTTACTGCGCCTGCAGGTTATCAAACCATGATTGCTCACTATGGTTATAGTGAAGAGCTTGAAGAGCAGAGTATTGCATCACTGCTGTCTTACAATGTAGACGCAATCATCCTCTCTGAAAATGTTCATACTGAGCGAGCTCGCAAGATGCTTCAAACTGCGTCGATTCCTGTTATCGAGATCATGGACTCGGTTTCGCCACGTATCGAGCAAGCAGTCGGTTTTGATAACTTCGATGCCGCGAGAGAAATGACCAAAGTGATGATCACTCGAGGCCGTCAAAATATTGCGTACCTTGCAGCTCGAATGGATGAGCGCACACGATTAAAGATGGCGGGCTATGAACACGCTATGGAGGAGCACGCACTCACGCCATTGACGATTCAAACTGAAGATGCCTCATCGTTTACGCTAGGTGCAAAGCTGCTTGGTGAATTGCTAGACACACACCCTGAGGCTAACGGCATCTTCTGTACTAACGATGACTTGGCAATCGGTGCCTTCTATGAGTGCGTGCGACGCGGCATTCAGGTACCTGAACAGATGGCGATAGCGGGTTTCCATGGTCACGATATCACGATGACCATGACCCCACGTTTAGCAACGGTGATTACCCCAAGGGAGCAGATAGGTAAGGTCGCTGCTGAGCAAATCGTTTCGCGTTTGCAAGGTAGAACGGATTGGACGGCTAAGTTGGATTTAGGTTACGCGATTGAGCTTGGTGAAAGTATCTAGCTGCTTATTCTAATCATTAAAAAAACGCCCTTACCGTTCTCGGTTAAGGGCGTTTTATTTATTCGTCAGGTTAGTCGTTGGCTTAAGCGTCTGCTTGCTCTTTAGCATCTTCCATTTTTAGAACCTTGTGACCATCTTCGCTAACGCCACGTTTCCAATAGCTGCTGATGTAGATATTCTCTTTAGCCACTTCCTTCTCGTTACGGAAGTATTGGCGCAGTGCTCGCATGTTCTCGAATTCACATGCTGTCCAGACAGCAGCAGTGCCTTCAAGCCAAGTGAGTTCTTGAACTTTATCGGACAGCGATGGCGTTTGATCCGACTCTACCAACCAGATGATCTCAAGATGACTTGGTGCGTCCAATGGCTGTTTATCTTGCTCTGAGGTGATTTGAATAACAGCGTAACCTTTTGCATCACGCGGTAGGCTTTTTACTTTTGCCGAAAGAGCAGGCAGAGAAGTCATATCCGCAGCTAAGAAGAACCAATCAGCGTCTTTGTTTAATCCTTGAATGAGTCCTGGGCCACCAATGGTAATGGTTTCACCTTCCTGTACATTCATCGCCCAGCGAGCAGCAAAACCACACTGTAAATCCACGGTGTTGTGACGAACAAAGTCGACGTCAATTGAAGGCACCTCTGGGTTGAACTCACGAATCGTGTAGGTACGCATGGTTGGACGTTGCCCTTCATCGAGAGTTGTTAAGTCTGTGCCACCTATCTCGTTAAACAATAGCTTAATGTAACCACCTTCACAGTCATTCGGGAAGCGACTTAGGCCATCACCGCTTAAGGTGATGCGCTGCATATTTGGAGTGATGGTTTGGGTACTTGTAACAGTAACTTGGATAGGACTTGGCTTACTCATAGTGGACTCTCTTTCTTTATAAGCTAACTATCATAGTAGCCTTCATTAAATGACTCAATAGAAATGGTTATCATTTACATGAATTTACGCCATGCAGTTTTGGCATAAACTTTTTGAGAATAAAGAGGCGTGAATAATGGGGGGAGATAAAAAAACGCCCTAATCAGGTATTAGGGCGTTAGTGGCGTAATTACATACTGTAATTACTGTGCAGGCTGGTGACTGGAGTTAGCTTTTCGCTTCTTCTAGCTCAACCGCTTGCTCTGCATTTTTTGCTGCATCTAGCATCTTACGAATCACGAACGATGCCGCCATAGCGATAACAACCATCACTACTGCTAACACTGTTAGAAGCTGGAAGTAGTCGCCATACACCGTTTGAACGATCTCTTGAGTGATCTCTTGACCTTTCTCCAACGCGATTGACGTAGAGAATACGGCACCCACGATACCCGACAGAGCGATAGCAACAGAGAATAGACTTACAGAGAAGTTCTCAATGTGCTTAGGCGCTACAGATAGGATGAAGGCAACAACCATTGAGCCTACGATAACTTCAGCAATTGCTTGGAAGAAGTGAATCGCTAGGAAGATCTCTGGACGGATAATCACGTCTTCGCCAACCGTTGTTACAGCAAACGTTAGGATACCAAATGCAATTGCAGTCAGTACGAACGCCAATGCTACTTTGGTTGCTGTAGATAGGTGAACATCGCGTTTCTCTAGCATGCCGAAGAAGCCAGCAACGATAGGGCCACCAACCATACACCATAGCGGGTTCATCGCCATTGCCGCTTCAGGTTCTAGCGGAATGAAGCCAAATAGAGAACCTTTCAGCGTGTTGATCGCTACCATGTTCATCGAGGTCATCATCTGACCGTAGTAAACGAAGAAACATGTAGTTAGGAAAGTGATGATTAAGATAGTCCCCATCTTCAGAGACTCAGCTTTGCTCGCTTTGAACATCAGAGACACGAAGTAAAGGATGGCTGCACCGCCAATGGCGTAAACGATGTTTTGGCCGACATCCATGTTAGAGAACATGAAGAATACAAGACCGATCATCGCGACTGAAAGTGCACCAAACATTGCCCAGTTTTTTGCCGGAACTGCTTTTTGGTCTAACTCTGCACCGACTTCAACAAGGCCTTTACGGCTCATAATAAGCATACCTAGCGCCGCTGCTGCCATGATGCCTGAGATAGCGAAACCACCGTGGAAGCCAATAACCAGCACAATCATT
This sequence comes from Vibrio fortis, assembly GCF_024347475.1. Taxonomy (NCBI): domain Bacteria; kingdom Pseudomonadati; phylum Pseudomonadota; class Gammaproteobacteria; order Vibrionales; family Vibrionaceae; genus Vibrio; species Vibrio fortis. The sequence continues at coordinate 1,519,193 of NZ_AP025488.1, read as the reverse complement.
GGGAATAGATATTGCCCTAAGAAAGCACCCACATTGTTGATTGAGTAGTTGATTGGGTAGCCTTTCTCAAAGTCTTCTTGAGAATTGAAAGTGCGCTTGTATAGGCTCGGGTAAGAAGGAGACATCAAACCACGACCGTAACTTGCTAGTGCGATACCACACATAGAAAGTGGAACGTTGGTTGCCGATGCGCCTAGAACTAAAAGAGCGTAACCAGACGCGAATGCTAAGAAACTGATAGTAAGAGAGCGGTAAGCACCAAGGAATTTATCGGCAATGAAGCCACCAGCGATAGCAAAGAGAGGACCAATCGCGGAAAAGGCACCCACGATCATCATGGTATCTGCTTCGTTGTAGTTTAGGTCTTCAAGGAAGAAACGGGTTAAGCTAACGAGTACGCCATAGAATGATAATCCAAACATCATTTGGCAGAACATCATTGATTTATTTAATCTATTCCACATTATTTTCTTCTCACGTTTATATTAAGATATAGTGTAATCACCTAATTATAATATCATTACTAGCAAGACATAAAATGAAACATTTGTCTCATTAGAGTTTTAACTCGCCGTATCTTTTCTTATGTTGGCATTGATTTTTTTCATGAATGAAAATTGCAAGATAAGATTGCGCAGGGCGATGTCTCATGAGTTGTGAGCGGTTTTAATCTAAGTCCCCAGTTAATAAAGGGAATTTGGTTAAGGATTAATCGCATGAAATTCACAAACAATGACGGTGATTTATAAAAGGTGTTCCCAAGCGAACAAAAAGCCAGCGCTAAGGCTGGCTTTGTTTTAAATTTGGAAACTTAGTTTACCGTTGTGAGGTGTAGCTTCAATTCAAGTTAATGAGGCTGACCATCAAAGTTATTTATTCACACGGTGGGGCCATATGAATCACCGCTAGGCCGCCCAAAGACGTTTCACGATACTTTTTGTTCATGTCTTTACCTGTTTGGTACATAGTTTCAATCACCTTGTCCAAAGAGATCAAACACTTGCTGGTGCGCTTCAGTGCCATTCGAGAGGCGTTGATGGCTTTCATCGCCCCCATTGCATTACGTTCAATACAAGGCACTTGAACCAGGCCGCCAATTGGGTCACAAGTCATGCCTAGTGAGTGCTCCATGGCGATTTCAGCGGCGATACAGATTTGCTCATTACTGCCACCACGCAGCGCAGTAAGACCAGCTGCCGCCATTGAGGAAGATACACCGACTTCGCCTTGGCAGCCTACTTCAGCACCTGAAATCGAAGCGTTGGTTTTATACAAGATGCCAATCGCGCCTGATACAGCAAGGAAGTCCTTAAGCTGTTTAGTATCAAGCTCTTTGATAAAACGGTGGTAGTACATTAGTACTGCTGGGATTACGCCTGCTGCGCCGTTTGTTGGCGAGGTCACCACTTGGCCACCAGCTGCATTCTCTTCACTTACCGCGAAAGCAAACAGGTTAATCCAATCCATGATCTCCATCGGATCGTTTTCAATGGCTGCGTTGGCTTCTAGCTTTTTCAGCAGAGCAGGAGCGCGTCGAGTCACTTCTAGACCACCGTCAAGAATCCCTTCGGTCTCAAAGCCACGTTGCATACAGAGTGACATCACTTTCCAGATCTGTTCAGTACGCTGGTTGATCGCTTCCATATCTTGGAATGAGGTTTCATTACGCAGAACTAAGCCACCTAAACTGAGGCCATTTTTGTCTGCAAGCGCGAGCAATTCATCGGCAGAGCTAAAAGGAAATTCAACTTGGGTTTCTTGCTCTTGTTTACCATTTTGGAGCTCATCTTCTGTCGCGATGAAGCCGCCACCTATCGAGTAATAGGTTTCCATATCAAGCAGTACGCCCTCTGCATTGAATACAGAGATAGTCATGCCATTTTCATGCAGGGGTAGGTTGGTGCTATGGAATAGCATGTCGGTCTCAACGTCGAAATGAACGTTATGATGACCGCTAACAGCAAGGCTCTTATCTTCAATGGCTTTTTGCATCGCTTGATTGGCACTGCTGATTTTAATGGTGTCCGGTTTATTACCGAGTAAACCCAAAATCGTAGCACGGTCAGTGTGGTGTCCTTTACCCGTTAGAGAAAGAGACCCATAAAGGTCAATTTGCACTCTCGCCACTTCTTCCAATTTAGGGGCAATTTTTTGAGTAAACTGAAACCCTGCGATCATTGGTCCATTGGTATGTGAGCTTGATGGTCCAACGCCAATCTTATAGATATCAAAAATAGACAGCATAATAACTTCCTGTGAAGGGTTCGCTTCGTACGAACTCTGGTGTAACTGTTTTTACATACCTCGCTTCTTATGAGCATAGTGTATGAATGATATTGTTATGTTTTATACTCATGGGCATTTACTACCTATAAAGTTGTCATCAATAGTGAGCGTTATTGCGAGCAACTCATGAGAATTTAAAAATACTTTTGTTAACAAGTATTGTATACATAATTCACTCTATCTAATTGCGAAAACGAGACTTGTACATTAAATGAGCATTAAAAACCTGCTGGTTGTGCTGGGTAAGCGGCTAAATAAGAATGAATTGACTGCAGAAGGAAGGGGCAGAGTTGAAGCTGCCATTGATTATCTGGCAGGCCGTTCATACAACAAATTGGCGGTTGCATTTTGTGGTGGTGTCACACCGGGACAAACTTTGTCTGAAGCAGAGGTGATGTATGAGTATTTCTTGCAGCTTGAGAGTCAACTTGAATCTCCTTTAGACCTTCAAGCGAGACTATTAGAGAAACAATCAACCAACACCATAGAGAATATTCATAATCTGGCGTCGGAACTTATCGACAGCGGTCTGTTTGAACACGGTCAGCCGTTGAATGTGACATTTGTATCGAATGACTATCACCTACAGCGTATTTTTGAGATTCAATCGTTAATGGACGCGCAGGGGTTACTTAGAGTACTTGAAGAGCGTTGTCAGCAATTGGGAGTGTCTCTGAATATTGAACGAGATATTGAGCAGCATGTTGTGGTGCCATACCCACATATGACAGTGCAAGGAGAGCTCTTTCTATTGATTGATAGCTTAACGACATATCGTGTTTATCTTGAAGGCACGGTGGCTGGACGCTTTGTTGGGCAAGAAGTGCAGACTAGAAAGGTACCTGCTGAATTAGCGATAGAGGCAATCAATAAAGCGAAAAAACTGTCGGTGGAGGCTCAATTGAGTTTGTTAGATTCGCTACTGCCTCTGTTACAAACCTGTATTGAAGAAACTCCCGTGGATGCAGACAAAGAAAAAGTCAGGGAGTATCTCGCATTGCTGGACACTAACCTGACTTTGCTCAATCGCTATCTAGATCCGGAGCAAGAACTGGATACACGCTGGTGGCGCTGAGCGATTAAGATGATTGCTTTGCCTTTTTTCTAAAGCCGTTGACGGTTTTAACGCTAGCAAAGCCAATCAAACAGTAAGCGAGCAGTTCAGTTCCTTCCTCGGCGATATTTTTTACTTCACGGATATAAAATTCACCCATCACATTTTGCCAAAAACTGCCCATACCAAATAAACGAGAAAAGACAAGCAGTAACATTAAACCTGTAATAAGCAAATTCATGTGTGGTGAAGCTAAAATATAAGCGAGTTGATCTAGGCTGCGTTTACCGTTCTTAATTGCGTAGAATATAGCGCTGCCCGCGACTAGAATCGCTGGGTAAACCCAAGAGCCATGTGATATTTGGTCAAACCAAAAGTCGAGTTCTCGAATGAACAGAACCGCAAAAAATGCACTTATTAAAACTGCCGCATGCTTTATTTCATTTCTTTGTTTGGCTAAGTAGGCGAATGCGCCAGAAGCCACAAGTAGCAGAAACTGCTCCAACATCTCGGTTATAGATGTTTCGTTGATTGAGCCACCCAGAAAAACAAAGTCGATGCGCAGTGCTAGGTTGACGATGATACCGATGGCAAGAACGATAAGCGCAGTTTGGCAGCGCTTGAAGATGACTTGAGACGTCGATTGAGAGATGTTGAATTCAGGGATCTCTAAAGACATCGAGCTTTGGTCGCTGTTTTTCGCTTGGCTTTTCATAAAGAACAATCTGTAAATAAGTGTAACACAGCGTACATTTTATAGGTCGAAGATGGCCTAATGTCAGAGGAATGTCAGGAATAAAACACTGTTCATTTGCGGCGCGTACTGTAAAAAGAGAAGCCTAGCGACGACAAAAGTAACAACGGGCTAAAAAATAGTAATTATTTATCAAGAGGATAAGGTGAAGTGTTCAAGTGGCGCTTCGGCCACTTGAAATAGAGGCGTTAGTTTTCTGCTTTTTGCTCGTGGTGTTGGCGGTAATACTCCCATTGCTCAACGCGCTCACCGTTTTCAAAGACACAATAAGTGGTGCGCTGTTCATTTTCTGTCACTGTCTCTAACTCTGCACCCTGTTGAACACAGTAAACGGCAGCCGGGTTTGCCATTGAAACACGTTCAGACTCACTGTATTGGTCGTACTCGTTCGCACAACCCCCTAAAACCAAAGTGAACATTGCCATCAAGCCAATTGTTTTCATGCTATCTCCTTAGCAAGGTTAGGAAGCTCTTCTAAAGAGTATATTTTAGAATCAGGAAAAATCCGTGATAATTTAAGCAACAGGTTGAATTAGTGTAATAATCCCTCAGATTTAGGCGGATTTTGAGTGTTGGATCAAGCTTACTTATATTGCTTGCATATGGGGTAAGTGAATGTCTTGATTATAGATATTCTGTGCGGTTATCTTAGCTTGAAATGTTTGATGACAAAGGAATGAAGATGTCAGACCAAAAATACCGACTCGTTACGCGCAGTGATTTCGATGGCCTTGTGTGTGCTGTATTGTTAAAACAACAAGACCTCATTGATGACATTAAGTTTGTTCACCCAAAAGATATGCAAGATGGCATCATTGAGATAACGGAGAATGACATTGTAACCAATTTGCCTTACGTCCCTTCATCATACCTGACGTTCGATCATCACCTGTCTGAAACTATTCGAAACACGGGTGAGCGCACTAACCATATTATCGATCCAGATGCGCCTTCTGCTGCGCGTGTGGTTTGGGATCATTATGGCGGCCTTGCAACATTCCCTGCAGAGTGGCAGGAGATGATGGAAGCGGTTGATAAAGGGGACTCAGCACAGTTCAACAAAGATGAAGTACTGGATGCACAGGGTTGGAACTTGCTTAACTTCCTGATGGACGCTCGTACTGGTCTTGGTCGTTTCCGTGAATTTAGAATTTCTAACTATGCTCTAATGATGGACTTAATTGACTATTGTAAAAATCATACAATCGATCAAATCCTCGAGCTGCCTGATGTAAAAGAACGTATCGATCTTTATCGTGAACATGAGCAGAAGTTTAAGGAGCAGGTTACACGCTGTGCACAGGTCCATCAGAATTTAGTTTTCCTTGACCTTACAGATGAAGAGACTATCTATGCGGGCAACCGCTTTATGATCTATGCACTGTTTCCAGAGTGCAATATCTCGATTCATAAGATGTGGGGTTTCCAGAAACAAAACATCGTATTTGCGACTGGTAAATCTATCTTTGATCGCAGCTCTAAAACGAACGTTGGTGAATTGATGTTGCAATATGGTGGCGGAGGTCACATCGCGGCCGGTACTTGCCAAATAGCGGTTGATGAAGCTGCGCAGGTTCAACAAGCACTCATCGAAGTAATTACAGCAGACGGTTAAGCTGAACTATCCGATAACCTGAATTTTATACTTAGTATCAAAGCCTTATAGGCATCTTTACATGAAGATGCGTGTAAGGCTTTTTGTGTATTGAGCTTTTGATGGATTGGATGTCAGTTTAGATTCAAACCATCAGATACGAGACGGAATTCAATCCATACATGATTGTGATATGATGCCGCCAAATTTTGTAGAGCTATAACGATAATGAGACACCTAAAAACAAGTATCCATCCAGATATAGAACACCTAGATAACCAAACTGTATACAAGCGCAACGCAGCTCGTGCGATTGTGTTGGATGGTGAGAATATTCTGATGCTATATACAGAGCGATACCATGATTACACCATTCCTGGTGGTGGTTTAGACGAGGGTGAAGACGTTATTGCAGGTATGGTTCGTGAACTGCAAGAAGAGACAGGGGCCCAGAATATTCATGGTATTAAGCCATTTGGCATTTTTGAAGAGTTCCGTCCTTGGTATAAAGATGACGCCGATATCATGCACATGATCTCCTACTGTTACACCTGTAAAATCGATACCGAACTGGGTGACACCGCGTATGAAGATTATGAAGTAAAGAACGGTATGAAACCGGCCTGGATTAACATTCATGAGGCCATTGCTCATAACGAGAAGACCATGGCTGAGAGTCCTAAAAAGGGCATGAGCATTGAGCGAGAGACCTTCCTACTGCATTTGATTGCCAAAGAGATGCTGTAATTTACAAGCGCATATGGGGTAGTTAGGTTCAGTACTGCCCCACATATCATGTTTCACAACTCTTCTTACGGTCTCCAGCCTCGTGTCGTCGACTTGCCATTTTTCTCCTGAGCCCCTTCAAATTTTTGTTTCATTATTCGTCATGTCGCATATTTGTAATGTTTAGCGATATTTGCTCGATTTTATAATGCTAAATGATATATGTTCTCAATATTGCCTTTTGTGTCAATGAATTAAGTGGGAATTATCCGGTAACTATGGATGTTTTTCATAAAGAAATTTTGGTTTGTACCGTCAAATTTATGCGTTGCAGTATATTGAGAGAGAAAATAATGAAGAAAGTTGTTATTGCGTTGATGTTGTTATTGCCTTTGCATTTATCAGCAGCCGAGTCCTCTAAACAAGAAAAAGTGGATGCGTTAGTAGAAGTGATGAATCTGGATGAAATGGTAGATGCTATGCATATCCAGATTCAGAATATGATGAACAATTTGCACCAGAACCTAGAGATTACGGAGTCCGAGCGCCCTTTGTTCGATGAGTATTACCAAAAAGTTGGTGCAGTGATGCAAGAACAATTAAGTTGGAAGCAGTTTGAGCCAATGATGCTCGACATCTACAACAAGCATTTTACGGAAGAAGAAATCACAGCAATGTTAGAGTTCTATCGTTCAGAAACGGGTCAAAGTATCCTGAGTAAAATGCCTGTTGTGATGCAAGAGTCGATGGTCACAAGCCAGGCAATGGCCCAAAGGTTAATGCCTGAGGTTCAAGCGCTCACCGAAGAGTTTGACAGAAAACTGAAAGAGCACCGCAAGCAGGAAAGTCAGAAGCAATAATATTTCCAGCGTTGATTTGATCGCCGAGAGAGCAAAACCTTTTGGTGGGCACCGCAACTAGGTCAGAAATAGCTAGGAGGTCATATGGATTTGGTTCTCTATAGTGCCATTGGCTCGAACAGCTCCGAACGGGTGGAGTGGGCACTGAATTACAAAGGAATTTCATACAATCGGGTAGAAGTGACCTCTCAAGAGCTGCAAACAAGCTATTTGGCGATCAATCCATTCGGATATGTACCTTCTTTGTCTGTCGATGGGGTGGTACTTTCCGAATCTATGGCTATTGTAGAGTACGTCGAAGAGGTTTTTACCGGCTTCTCGTTGTTGGGAAACGAACCGCAGATTAGAGCTGATGTACGTAGGGTATGTGAATTCGTTAACTCGACTATACACTCCCCACAAAATCGGACTGTGTTAGGTTTCTTAAGGCCTGACCTTGAAGAAGCGTCGAAACGAGCAATGCGGGGGGAGTGGATCACTCGAAGTCTTGAAAAGCTGAGACCGTCGATCTGCCTAGACTCAAGTTTTGCGATTGGCCATCAATTCACTCTGGCGGATATTTTCATTGCTTCTATCTATAAAAAAGCGCTGCAACACGGCTCTGCGCCTATCCCTTTTTATGACTCTCATTTGAATAATTTAAGAAGTATTGAACACATTGCGGATGCGGAGCCATAGTTAAGAGCAATTATCGATATAATAAACGACCTTCATACATTAAGTCTGAAGGTCGTTTTTGTTTGAAAGTAGAGGGTTATTTGCCGTTCAACTTCAACGCTGAGAAAGTCACGCTGTTGTAGTCGCCATTCTTCTTGTCGGTTGCGAAGTCACCCGTACCAGCACAGCCAGGCCCCCAAATAGGATGGGAGTCGTTGACGCTACATTGACCATATGCACCAGCTTTGAAATAGAAATCATCTTCTGCGTAACCCGTTGGGAAGTCTTTCTCATCAATACCTTTGCTTAGGTCGATTTCATACTTCACGGTGTCATGACGTGCGGTTTCAAACGTTAGATACATCATGGTTTCTTTTACTTCGACACGGTAGCTAAATTCTTCTCCCAGCTTGATGCCTGCTTTACCCGGCTCTTGGTGGTTTTCCCAAGTATTGCCCCAAACAGGGTACGCAATATCAGCACGGTTAGGATCTTTCTTCGCTAGGTTACGCTCATAGTTCCAGAATACCGAGCCGTACTCATGTCCTGGAAACTTCTTGTAGAAGATTTTAAGTGGTTCGTTACCGTGACCGTAGCCTGTTTTCGCTTTAATGAGTTCATTGTGTTTCTTTGCGTGGATCTGACCCACTACCACTGAGTGTGCAGGGTATTTCTCAGGATGCTTAGCATTTACCGATACGTGGTCGACCTTTAGTGTCGCTTCTAACGTACCACCGACAGCGCTGTATTTTTCTGCTTCTGGGTGACTAGAAAGTGACCATTGATTGAGTTTGCCATCGGTAAGAATGTTGTCGAAGTTGGCACCGCGTGGCATTTGGCGCAGTTCAGAGCGTGCATTCTTGGAGTTTTTGGTGGTGATTGCTTTGTTATGCACTTCAAAGACTAGGTGACCATCTTCGTTGAGGAAGAAGAAGTCTTCATGCGAGTAGCTCATCATTGCAACGCCTTCGATCTCATCGATACGTCCATCTTCATTGATGTCAGAAGGAATCGTGATTTTCCAATTCCGCATATCAAACTTATCCGCAGGCACTGGATGTGAGACGCCATTGTTGATGACTTCCGCCATGCTCGCTAAAGGTACAGACAATAAAATAGAGGCAGCAATCAGGGTTCTTTTGTTCATTATTGGTTACTCTTATTATGTAATATTGTCATACATAATAGTTACCACTGAAACAAGAAAAAGGGCGGATCGCACTATGTGTAAATAAGATCACATTTTTCAGCCGTTTTTAATTGGTCGTTGTGAGGACTGTCTTAATACATTGTGCTAACAACTTACTATGCTCACCGGCACTCCTTAATGAGTTAATCAATAAATAAGCTCAATGAGTTGTAAAACAACATTGGGTTTTATATGAGTTCGATGTTTGCTGACCCGTGTTTAACGTCATTGACGATTAGGTAGCGACAAAAATCAGACCTTGGATCATCCTAAGCCGTTTTGGGATTTTGATTATAGTTGACCTTGTCAACTAGTTGCTTTTGAGTTACCTTTGTACTGTAAACGTTGACCCTCATCGACACTGGTTGATAACGCTCCCCAAAGGCTCAAAGAAAGACCTATATGACTAAGTCTCAGTTTTTCGCGCATTATCTGCGCTTGAATCGTAAGTCTTACCTGCTTGCGATTGTTTTCATATTTCTCGTTAACTGGCTGCAGGTAGAGATCCCTCGCTACATTCAGTTGGCGATTGATCTTATCGATGACGCGTCGGTGGCGGGTCATGATCAGCTGAAAACGTATATCGCGATCATCGTGGTGATGTCGGTGTCGATGATCGTTGTACGGATCTGGTCGCGTATCTATGCGCTGAATCCGGGGCGTATAACCGAAGCCTCTCTCAAAAATACGCTGTTGGAAAAGCTCAACCGATTACCAAACAGCTTCCACTCTCAGTTTGCATCAGGACGTTTGATTTCAATCATTAACAATGACTTGCAAGGCGTACGTTTGTTGTTTGGTGTTGGATTTTTGCAGTTTTTCAACGCGTTGTTAGCGCTCTCTTTAACGCCGTTGTGGATGTGGCGCATTTCGCCCGAACTCACCATGTACTCGGTGATTCCAATTATCATTGCATTCGTCATCTTCCGTGTTGGCTTTGTAAGAATGAAGTCGCTGCATATGGAGCATATGAAGCGATTACAGAACTTGTCTGCACAGTTGATGAGTTACCTATCGGGTATCGATTTGATAAAGAGCCAACAAATGTCACCGTGGGTTAGATCAGAGACTGAGAAGCTGAATCAGATGTTGTTGCAGTGCAGAATCAAGATCACACGCATCCAAGTGTTCTTTATGCCCGTTCTAGACTATGCCAATGACCTAATGAAGATCCTGATTCTTGGTTTGGGTGGCTACATGTTGGTTAATCAAGAGCTTACGCTAGGTGAAATTACGGCCTTCTTAACATATTCGGTGTTGTTGGCCATGCCACTGATGCAGCTCGGGCGTATCGCGACTATCTATCAGCGTGGCATTGTCGGCATCACCAGTGCACAAACCATTTTGAATGCGAAGGTGTCAGAGCTAGATGAAACGACGTTAACTACCGATGAAGTTGAAGAGTTGAAAGGCCAAACTTTGTCGGTAAGAAACCTCAGCTATCAGTATCAAGGTGAAGAGCGCTTGGTGTTGGATGACATCAGCTTTGATATTCCTTCGGGTAAAATGGTAGGGGTGCTCGGCAGTATTGGCTCTGGCAAAACGACACTGGTCAACTGCTTGAATCATCATTTAGACGTGGCAGCAGGAAGTGTATTTCTGGGTGATAAAGATATCACAGAGTTTTCGCGTAACGACTTGCGCCGCTATGTTAAGACCGTGACTCAAGATCCATACCTGTTTTCCGCAACGGTGGAAGAGAACATTCGATTTGGTAGCACTAAGGCTGATATTGCTAAAGAGCAAGTCGACGAAGTGCTTAACCTCAGTCAGCTCGCTAGCGATGTGGCACGTCTCGAGTTGGGAGACCAAACTTTGGTGGGAGAGAAAGGTATCATGCTATCTGGTGGGCAAAAGCAACGTTTGAGTATTGCACGAGCACTATTAGAGCCTGCGGATCTGATCATCATGGATAACGTCCTCTCAGCTGTCGATTATGAAACCGAAAGAAAGATTCTAGAAGGGTTATTTAAACGCTTGAAAAACCAGTCGGTGCTGGTGGTGTCACATCGTGTCAACGCACTAGAGTATATGGACGAGATCATCGTCTTAAACCAAGGAAAAGTGATTGCTAAAGGCGATCACAAGACTCTGCTTAAAACTTGCCCTTACTACTACGAGACGTGGCAATTACAGCAAAATGAAGCGGAGGCAGCAGCATGTTAAAAGGCGTTGATATTCAATATCTCAAACACTTCCTTCAATTTGCTAAGAAGTACAAACGCACCGCATTTATTGGTATTGCGATGCTACCGCTCACCATTCTGACAAGTTTGTTGTTTCCGTGGTTGATCATTCAAGTCATCGACGTTCAATTGAGTCATGGCAATATCGATGGCCTGTTGGAGTATGTGTTTTATTTGGTTGTGGTTTTAATTGTGAGCTACGTGGTTGATACGACTTACGCTTATAACCTCAGAAAGACAGGACAGCTGACTATCACCGATATGCGCTCGGTTCTGTTTGCTCGTGTACTGAAACTGCCACGCAGTTACTTTGATAACACGCCGATTGGTATTACGCTGTCACGTCTAACCAGCGACCTGGAAACGATTGGCGAGACTTTTATTCAATCTGTAGTTGGTTTGGTAAAAGACACACTTAATACGCTCGCTCTGATTGGGATGATGTTTTACATCGACTGGAAGCTCACCCTGATCGTGTTAGTGGTGATGCCGCCGGTGACCTATTTGACTGTGTTGGTCCGAAATAAGCTGCGTCAGATGCACCTGATTACACGCTCGTCACTGGCGCGTGGAATTGGCTTTTTACAAGAAGCCTTGCTGGGCATGAAAACCGTTCAGCTTTATCGTGCCGAAGAGGCAGTAGAGAAAAGATTCAAGGGTTATACCGATGAGTTTTTAAAAGCACAGAAGAAGATCAATAAGTACGATGCGATTCTGTTTTCGGTGATCTCCGGTGTCACCTCGATAACCATCGCATTAATGATCTGGTTTGGCTCAGAACAAGTGTTACAAGGCAGCTTAACCTTGGGTGTATTGATTGCTTTCATCAATACCTTAGAGAAAGTCTTTGTTCCGATCCGTGATTTTACCTCGCAGATAGCCTCTATTCAGAGCTCGTTTGCCGCCTTTGACCATATTGAAGAGCTATTTATAGAGCCGACGGAGGAGCAAGGGCGAAAACTGTTGCCGTCACATCAGGTAGAAGATCAGTTATGTGACTTTGTGAGTTTGGAATTCAAGAATGTCAGCTTCCGTTACAAGCCGGATGCACCCTATGTACTTAAAGATGTCTCGTTTGTTTTAGAGAAAGGTCATCAGATTGCCTTGGTAGGTTCAACTGGCTCAGGTAAGTCGACGATTATGCGCTTGATTTCGAAAACCTATCAGAATTATGAGGGCAGTATTTTGCTCAATGGCATCGAGCTGTCGGATATTTCAATGGAAGATTCAGCGCATCTCTTCTCGCTAATGATGCAAGATGTTCATCTATTCGAAGAGAGCGTTCATTTTAATATCGCACTCGGTAAAGAGCACGTTTCACGTGAGCATGTAGAGCAAGCTGCACGTTATGTTTACGCTGACCAATTTGTTCAACAGTTACCAAATGGCTATGACTTTCATTTAGATAAGAATGGCTCGAATCTGTCTGTGGGTCAGACTCAATTGCTCTCCTTCGCTCGAGCGGTGGCGCAAGGTGGTCAAGTGATGATGTTGGATGAGGCGACCAGTTCAGTGGATTCAATTACTGAAGATTTGATTCAAAAGGCGATGCAAAAGCTGTTCAAAGAGAAGACCGTTATCGCCATTGCTCATCGCTTGAGTACCGTTCGTCACTCCGACATGATCTTGGTACTAGAGAAGGGTGAAATCGTTGAACGCGGTAATCACAGACAATTGGTTGACCACAACGGTGTGTATGCTGGGTTACTTAACGAGTCCATTGTAGAGACCTGTGATCCACAAGCGGTTGGGGCGTGATAGGCCTAAAACACGCTTAAAATGCAGATCGAAAGCCTCAGTTATTTTAGCTGGGGCTTTTTGTTTTAGTTGAGGTGGAATGGTCATTTCACCTCTTCAAATGGGTAAGTAGGTGGCAGCATAACCACGAGTTATACTCGATATAACTTAGCCATTGTTTGATATTGATAGGGGTGATGGGAATTCTACCTTGTTAACGTTAGAGAATATTTTGTGAGTGCTTTCAATCTCAGTAATGGACTATCGAGGTGTGAGGTATCAGGTCAACCCAACGTTCTTGAAACAGAGCATGTGAAACTGAGCATGAAAAATACAGACTTTAGTTTAATCCCCTATTTTGTTGTGATGATGGAAGAGCTTTCTATCTCAAACACCGCCAAGCGCTTTGGCGTTTCCCAGCCAGCTGTCAGTAAAGCACTAGGTCGACTCAAAGAAACCTACGATGATCCTTTGTTTGTGAAAACCAAAGAGGGTTATCGACCAAGCCGTTTCTGTTACGACATCTACCCGCAAATCAAGCAAGCTTATGATGCCTTTGAATCGACATTTCCAAGCAAACGCAAGTTCGACCCAAGCAAAATTGATCGATCATTCAATGTCGCATGTATTAGCGGAGCGATTTACTCGGTTATGAAGCGAGTCTCAGACATGCTCTACAAAGAGACGCCCGATATTGGAATCAACATCGACCCTTTGTACACAGGCGATATCGCATTGGATTTACGCCAGCATCGATACGATCTCTGCATCGCACATGTGCCGACTAATGATCCTGCATTGGAATGTGTGCCTTTGGCTAGCGAGCGTATGGTGGTGGTTTACGATAAGAGCCATCCTCGTTTAGGGGAGAGTATTACACTGCAAGAGTATCTAGCGGAGAAGCACGTGGTGCACAGTATGTGGAACACGGAAGATTCACCGCTGATGAAAAACAGTAAGTACGCCCAAAAGAGAAAAGTCGCGCGTAAAGCCCCTGGGCCGTTTGAGATGTTAGATATGGTCAAAGGCACTGACTTGGTCTGTATTAGCCAAGAGTCCGTGATCGAAAAGTTTGGATTGGCACAAGAGTTTCAAGTGTCACCATTGCCATTTGAGTCGGACTTAGGCATCGAGTATCTGGTGTGGCACAAGAGCCGCAATTCAGATATGGCGCACGCATGGTTTCGCAATAAGATAATTGATGCCTCACAAAAAAAGCCCCAGTGGGGCTTTAATTAGGATTCAACCGGGCGTTGTAACTTTCAATTCGCTAATCTGAATTAGTTACGCTGAATTAGTTCGCGCCTTGTTGTTGCATCTTTTGAACAAGCTTTTGTAGTTTCAAGGTATTGTAGTTGATGTTCGCTGCACTAAAGCCTTGGCCCGCTTGCATTGGGTAACCTTCGAGAGAGCCCATAAACTTCGCCACTTCTTGAGACATTGGGACAAACAACCACATGTTGTCGATCATCCAACGTGTGTACATGCCAGATTCTTTAGCGGCAGTTTCGAATGGATCCATACGTAGGTTGGTGATAGATGCCCAAGCTGGAGCTTGACGCACTGCAGACTGCATGTCACCTTCCATCATCGCAAAGCTTGCTTTCCAGTCATTCCAACGCAGTGCATTCAGCTCACCGTTCGCTGAGAAGTATAGAATTGTTTCACGAGGACCTTTATCCGTTTTACCTTCAAAGAATGGCTTGAAGTTCGAGCCATCTAAGTGAACTCGCCACTCTTTGTCGTTCAGTGTCACTCCTTCTTTCAGCTCATCGACGATGTTGTCATTGCCCGCTGCCGCTGCGAGTGTCGGTAGCCAGTCTTCTTGAGACATCAAAGCATTAACCGCAGATCCTGGCTCGATAACGCCTGGCCATTTCACGATTTGTGGTACACGCATACCACCTTCGTAAGTGGTGCCTTTTTCACCGTGGAAAGGAGATGTACCACCATCAGGCCAAGTAAATTTCTCTGCACCGTTATCGGTTGAAAGAATCACGATGGTATTGTCTGCAACTTTTAGGCGATCGAGCGTATCCAACAGAGCACCGACATTATCATCCAGTTGTCGCATACCATCAGCGTAGATGCCTTGACCTGTAATGCCATCGTAATGGTCGTTCAAGCGAGTCCATACGTGCATTCGTGTTGAGTTGTACCAAACGAAGAATGGTTTGTCTGCCTTCACTGATTTCTCCATGAAGGTGATCGCTGCTTCAGTGAAATCTTCGTCAATGGTCTCCATACGAGCGCGAGTCAATGGACCCGTGTCTTCAATCTTGCCATCCGCCGTCGCTTTAATCACACCGCGTGGGCCGTATTGCTTTTTAAATTCAGGGTCTTTTGGATAGAAGTAAGTTTCTGGCTCTTCTTCTGCATTGAGGTGATACAGGTTGCCAAAGAATTCGTCAAAGCCGTGTTTTGTCGGAAGGTGTTTGTCTTGGTCACCTAAGTGGTTCTTGCCAAACTGTGCTGTCGCATAACCCTCTTGTTTAAGGGCATCACCGATGGTTGGTGCCCAGTCTGGAATACCGTGGTCAGAACCCGGCATACCAATGGTCAAAAGACCGGTACGAAAAGGGTGTTGACCGGTAATAAATGCTGCTCGGCCTGCGGTACACGATTGCTGCGCATACATGTCTGTGAAAATAGCGCCGTCGTGTGCAATACGATCGATGTTTGGAGTCTCGTAGCCCATCATGCCACGGTTGTAAGCACTGGTGTTGTAATAGCCTAGGTCATCTGCCCAGATAGCGAGAATGTTTGGTTGCTCTGCTGCCGCAACACCCTGAGCGACAGTTAGAGCGCTCATTGCAAGTACGGATTTGGTGAAGGTAGTCAAGGTCGAGTCCTCTCGTTGTTCTGAATTTGGTTGAGAAGAAAGTAACAAAATGCAATTAACCTAGAGGACTACAGGGTATAAATTATGGTTAAATCACGGAGTTGATGGCTGTTCACCGATCGAGTTGTCATTGATAAATAAGATAAAAGTACGCAGTTTTTTATCTGGAGAATAGCCAAAATAAACATATTTTACTTCGGGAAATATGTTATCCTCTCGATACTACTAAAGGGGTGCTTTTTAGCACCGAAATGTATGCGAGCAACAGCACGATGCTCGTGTCAGTCACTTTCTGGCGAGTATGGAATAAAAAATGTTGTTGGAAGAAGTTGTAGAAATTATTGAGTTAACCGATTCAGACCATTTAGTTCAAGCAATGGACCTGTTTAATGAGCATGGCTTTGTTCATGCTGAGCAACTGCCGTTTATGAAGGTGGTGTTTGATACCGCTCCTGAGCATTTGATCAAGAAGCTCTCGCAAGTTGGCTTTAAAGGTAAAGTCGAGATTGTGAAGGCAGAAGGTGCATCTGATTATATTGTGTTTGATGCTGATCGTGCCGAGTCAGAAGGTGCAGTCAATTGGAGTAAGAGTGCTTAAGCCTGTTCAAAAGGTAAAGCACGACTTTTATCATTATTTGAGGTTAATACAGTGACAACAGCTACCGCTTCATCAACTGAACAATTGTCTAACGAGCATGCGTTATTAGGCGCAGCATTGCTTGCGGCGCAAAAGGTTGAGTTCTCACTTTACACAGTCATTGCTCAATTGGTTTCCACTGATAGCAATGTACATGAACGTCAAGCAATCGAGCTGAATATCGATACCTTTTTGAAAGGAAACAGCAATGAGCTGTCATTGATTCTTGACCTTTACTATCAAGTGTTTGGCAGTAAAATTCCGTTAGCGAAACAAGAAGTGAGCGATTTCGTGTTCAATCGTAATCTCATCTCGCGTAATTACTGGCGTGCAACTGGTGCCGATGTAAAAGGCGGAGAGAAGCTAGGCAATCCTGAGCTTTACCTGTCTGAATTTATCACCAAGTGTGACGTTTGGTTGAAAAAACTCTCTTAACTCGGTTTGCAAGCCTAATTAAAATTTAAGGAAACCACGGTGACAGCCGTGGTTTTTTTGTATCTAGAACCTAAAGCGGGTTTATTTTCACCTCGACTTTAAGGCACACTCCAACATGATTTAGACTCGGTTTCTCGACTGGCGAATTGCGTAATTTCAATATAGAGTGACCTAATATCAAGATGTATAAGGAATATACGATGCTAAGAGTGGTTTGGTTAGTAATAATGGCAGTGTTACCTATGATGAGTGTTGCATCTGAGGAGACACGATATTCTGAGCAAGAATATCTAGATAGGCCATTAATGGAACGTTACATCTTGGATGAACTCAAGTCTCTGCGAACTGATCAGCAAGATCTGGAACGCAGAATGATCGTTCAAATCACTGACCGTGAGCTAGACGTCGCGGATAAGTCGCTTAACTACGCGAATGTCACCGTCACTTACTTCTTTTACATCATCGCGGGTGTGGCTTCTTTGATCGCACTGATTGGTTGGCAATCGCTCAAAGAAATTAAACACAACACTAAAGAGATGGCCGATCAACGGTTGGATAAGATCGCTCAAGAATACGAGAAGAAGTTTGTTGCGTTAGAGCGAGATCTAAAGCGTAAAACTCGTATTATCTCGGAAAACAATCGTGAGATTGAGATCATCAACGAAGTACACAATCTTTGGCTGAGAGCTCAAAACCAACAAACGCCAGAGCAGAAGCTAGAGATTTATGATGAGATCCTCAAGATTCGTCCGGGTGACTTGGAAGCACTGACTTACAAAGCGGATGCGGCTATGGAGATGCAAGAATTCCACTGGGCAATGAGTTTGTGTAACCGTGTATTAGAAGTTGATGATCAAAACGCGCACGCCCTTTATCAACGCGCTTGTGCCTACGCACGTTTAGGTTCGGAATCTCAAGCGATTGAAGATCTGAAACGCTCAATAGAGGCGAGCGCCTCAATGCGTGACCTTATCTCTGATGAAACCGACTTCGAAATGTTAAGAGGTTTAGAGGGTTTTGAAGCGTTACGTGAGGAGCAATAGGCCTGCAACATAGCCTAGCCAGTAACCGATAGGGCTGAGATATAGCTTCATTAGATTCTTAGAAACACTGGTTTATTAGCTCCAATTGTTATGTTATAACAATTGGAGTTTTTACCTCTGCAAACTCAATTCGACCTATGAAGTTTATTCGCCTAGGGCTAGTGGCCATCGCTATTGTTGCCTTTTCGCTAGCTGCCATCCTCTCTATTGAACCTGAGCCCCCTCAAGAAATTGAAATCAAAATTACACCTTATCAAGAGTTGGTAAAGAGCGAGGCTGTCCCACCTCAACCAACAGAAGTTTCTGAATCGAATAGCAATCTCGTAAAGGTGCACTACTTTGTTAAAGTCGGGGATACCCTCAGTAATATATTTTCTTCGTGGCAACTACCATACGAAACGGCTCATAAGATTCTTGAAGCGGATTTAGAAACGCTGAAGTTAGATACGATTAAGCCGGGTGACCACCTAGAATTGCTGGTGGATAAAGAGACACGCCGTTTAGTGGAGCTTACGTATCATGAAAGTTTGATTGAGCGTTCTGTCTACTCTCTTAATGACGATGGCAGTTTTGACTATCAGTTCATCGAAATGCCGGGTGAGTGGAAAGAGAAGATGTATACCGGTGAAGTCAATGGCAGCTTCTCTTTATCTGCGCATAAAATTGGCTTATCGAGCCGCCAAATTGCCAATATCACACGCACCTTGAAAGATAAGATCAATTTTGCTCGAGATCTACGGGCTGGTGACCGTTTCAGTGTGTTAGTGAGCGAGCAGTATGCTGATGATCACTTAACTGGCAAGACAGAAGTTCAAGGGGTTTCAATTCAGCTTAGAGGTCGAGAAGTTGCTGCATTTCTTGCCGACGATGGCCGCTTTTACGACCGTGAAGGCAACAGCCTAGAGCAAGCATTCGATCGCTACCCGGTAGATCGCCAGTATCGCCGAATTACTTCGGTATTTAACCCTAAGCGAAAACACCCCGTGACAGGGCGCATTACTCCACATAACGGGACAGACTTCGCGACTCCGGTTGGCGCGCCTATTTATTCGACGGGTGATGGTAAAGTCATAGCAATACGAAACCACCCATATGCAGGCAAGTACCTGGTTATTGAGCACAACAGCGTTTACAAAACTCGTTACCTACACTTACACCGATTCTTAGTGAAGAAAGGGCAGCAAGTGAAACGA